>NZ_JBIUWN010000121.1:0-9797 GCF_044743485.1 Pseudomonas sp. NPDC087614
TTGGATGTAAGCCATAACGAAAAATGCTCCGTATCTTTCGATACGGAGCATTTTCATTGAGCGCTGCGCAGATTGCTAGGTTTTCACACAGTCTGTTCGGGGTGCTTTTTTTATGCCCATGATTTAGACCTTCCGACACACCATAGACCCAATGTGAGAGCAGGCTTGCTCGCGAGAGCGGTGAGTCATTCAGCATCCACTTTGAATATTAAGCAGCATTCGCGAGCAAGCTCCCCCCACACGGGATTTACCGCGCGACTTGAATCACGAACACAAAAAAGCACCCCGCAGGGTGCTTCATCTCAAACGATCGGACGATTATTGGCCCGACCCATTCTGCGACAGAATCAATTTACCTTCCTTGTCGACCGGAATCTGGTTGCCCGGATCGCGATCCATCCGCACCTTGCCCTCCTTGCCATCCAGCGAATAACGCACGTCGTAACCAACAACCTTGTCACTGATGTCATTCACTGTGTTGCAGCGCGTTTGCGTGGTGGTGTAGGTGTCACGGTTTTGCATACCTTCCTGCACCTTGTTGCCGGCATAACCGCCGCCAACCGCACCTGCCACCGTGGCAATCTTCTTGCCGGTGCCACCCCCCACCTGGTTACCCAGCAAACCGCCCGCTACCGCACCGATAGCGGTGCCGAGGATCTGGTGTTGGTCCTTGACCGGCGCCTGCCGGGTCACGGTTACATCCTTGCAAACTTCACGTGGCGTCTTGATCTGTGTTTTGACCGGCTCAACGGCCAGCACTTGCGCATACTCAGGGCCGCTTTTAACCAGGCTGTAGGTGGCAACAGCACCCCCGGCTGTTACACCGACAGCACCCAATACCGCACCAACCAGTAACGACTTGTTCACATGAACCTCCTGACCATCACATGCGGGTCGCGCCCGCGCTTATCCCAGCCTTGGAGCATAAAAAAAGGCGCGAGTTCAACTCGCGCCTTTTTTGGCTGACAACCGGGAAAACGATGGCCGTTATGGACGGTCGTCGATTTCCTTGTCGGTGTTAGCGGGTGGAATCAGGTCTTCAGTGGTCAGATCCAGCCAGATCAACACCACGTTAGCGATGTAGATCGACGAGTAAGTACCCGCCAGAACACCGATAAACAGGGCAATGGAGAAGCCGAACAGGTTGTCACCACCAAAGAACAGCAGAGCCGAGATCGCCAGCAACGTGGAGATCGACGTCGCCATGGTGCGCAGCAAAGTCTGAGTGGTCGAGATGTTGATGTTCTCGATCAACGAAGCCTTGCGCAGCACACGGAAGTTCTCACGAACCCGGTCGAACACCACGATGGTGTCGTTCAGCGAGTAACCAATGATCGCCAGTACCGCCGCCAGCACCGTCAGGTCGAAGGTGACCTGGAAGAACGACAGAATACCGATGGTCACGATCACGTCGTGGATCAGCGAAACAATGGCGCCGACCGCGAACTTCCACTGAAAGCGGAAAGCCAGGTAAAGCAGAATGCCGCCGAGCGCCAGCAGCATGCCGAGGCCGCCCTGGTCGCGCAGCTCTTCACCGACCTGCGGGCCGACGAACTCGACACGCTTGACCGTCGCCGGGTTGTCGCCGCCGACCTTCTGCAGAGCATCGGCTACCTGATGACCCAGTTGCGGGTCTTCGCCAGGCATACGCACCAGCAGATCAGTGGTTGCACCGAAGCTCTGCACGATGGCTTCGTGGTAACCCGACTCCACCAGTTGCTCGCGCACCTTGGTGACATCGGCCGGACGCTCGTAGGTCAGCTCGATGAGCGTACCGCCGGTAAAGTCCAGCCCCCAGTTCATGCCCTTGGTGGCGACACTGAACAAGGCCAGCACGGTAAGGAACAATGTGACGCCGAACGCAACGTTGCGAACGCCCATGAAGTTGATTGTACGTAACATGGCAGCCCCTTAAATCCACAACTTCTTGAAGTCACGACCGCCGAAGATCAGGTTGACCATCGCGCGGGTCACCATGATGGCCGTGAACATCGAGGTAAAGATCCCGAGGGACATGGTCACTGCGAAGCCTTTGACCGGGCCTGTGCCCATGGCAAAGAGAATCCCGCCGACCAACAAGGTTGTCAGGTTGGCGTCGAGAATCGCGGTGAATGCCCGGCCGAAGCCTTCGCTGATTGCACGCTGCACGGTCATCCCGGCGGCAATCTCTTCGCGAATCCGCGAGAAGATCAGCACGTTGGCGTCGACCGCCATACCCATGGTCAAGACGATACCGGCGATACCCGGCAGGGTCAGCGTTGCCCCCAGCAGCGACATCAGCGCCAGCAGCAACACCATGTTCACGCCCAGAGCGACAGTGGCGATGATGCCGAAGAAGCGATAGATGGCGATGATGAACAGCGAGACAAACAGCATGCCCCACAGCGATGCATCGATACCTTTGGTGATGTTGTCAGCACCCAGGCTCGGACCGATGGTGCGCTCTTCAGCGAAGTACATCGGCGCCGCCAGACCACCGGCACGCAACAGCAGCGCCAGTTCGGACGACTCGCCCTGACCGTTCAGGCCAGTGATGCGGAACTGAGCCCCCAGCGGCGACTGAATGGTCGCCAGGCTGATGATCTTCTTCTCTTCCTTGAAGGTCTGCACCGGTACGTCTTTCTCGACGCCACCAACCACTTGCTTGGTGTAAGTGGTGACCGGACGCTGCTCGATGAAGATCACCGCCATGCTGCGACCGACGTTCGAACGGGTCGCGCGGCTCATCAGTTCGCCACCATGACCATCCAGACGGATGTTCACCTCAGGCGTACCGTGTTCGCCGAAACCGGCCTTGGCGTCGGTGACCTGATCACCGGTGATGATCAGACCACGCTCGATCTGCGCCGGAGGACGATTGCCTTCACGGAACTCGAACGTCTCGGAGGTGGCTTTCGAAGCGCCCGGCTCTGCCGCCAGACGGAACTCAAGGTTGGCCGTTTTGCCGAGGATACGCTTGGCTTCGGCAGTGTCCTGCACGCCCGGCAGCTCAACCACGATACGGTTGGCGCCCTGACGCTGGACGATCGGTTCGGCAACACCCAGCTCATTGACGCGGTTACGTACCGTGGTCAAGTTCTGCTTGATGGAGTATTCGCGGATTTCCGCCAGCTTGGCCGGGGTCATCGCCAGACGCAGCACCGGTTGACCATTGAGGTCGGCCGGAACAATGTCGAAATCGTTGAAGTTCTTGCGGATCAGTGCACGGGCTTGTTCGCGGCTGCCTTCATCAGCGAAGCCCAACTGGATGGCACCGCCCAGTTGCGGCAGGCTGCGATAGCGCAGCTTCTCTTTGCGCAGCAGGCTCTTGACGTCGCCTTCGTAGACTTTCAGGCGTGCATCGAGGGCTTTATCCATGTCCACTTCCAGCAGGAAGTGCACACCACCGGACAAGTCCAGACCCAGCTTCATCGGGTGCGCGCCCAGATTGCGCAGCCATTGCGGGGTGGTTTGTGCCAGGTTCAGCGCGACGACATAGTCATCACCCAATGCCTTGCGCACAACGTCTTTGGCCGGCAGCTGATCTTCAGCCTTGCTCAGACGGATCAGGCCGCCCTTGCCGTTTGCCGCCAGAGTGGCCGCCTTGACGTTGATCCCGGACTCGTGAAGCGCGGTGCTTACGCGGTCCAGATCGGCCTGATTGACCTGCAGAGCCGTGCTGGCGCCGCTGATTTGAATAGCCGGGTCATCGGGGTAAAGATTGGGAGCGGAATAAATCAGACCGACCGCCAGCACCGCCAGGATCAGAATGTATTTCCACAGAGGGTATTTGTTCAGCATCACGCCGCCCGTTATGACGCGGGGCGCCTTGCGCGCCCCGTCGATTGAGTAGAAGTTGTTGCTTAGATCGCTTTCAGCGTGCCTTTTGGCAGCGTGGCGGCGATGGCGCCCTTCTGGAACTTCATTTCCACGGTGTCGGAAACTTCCAGAACCACGAAGTCATCGGCCACTTTGGTGATCTTGCCGGCGATGCCGCCGGTGGTCACCACTTCGTCGCCCTTCGCAAGGCTGCTCAGCAGGTTCTTCTGCTCTTTGGCGCGCTTGGCCTGTGGACGCCAGATCATCAGATAGAAGATGACCAGGAAGCCGACCAGGAAAATCCACTCGAAACCGCCGCCCATTGGGCCGGCAGCAGCCGGTGCAGCTGCGTCAGCCATGGCATTAGAGATAAAAAAGCTCATTTAGCACTCCAGTTGCAAATGTTGAATCTTGGGGTCAGAAAACTTAGTCCAAAGGCGGAACGGGGAGCCCGCGTTTGGCGTAGAAGGCATCGACAAAGGCGGCCAATGTACCATGTTGAATAGCCTCGCGCAAACCAGCCATCAGCACCTGAAAATGGCGCAAGTTGTGGATGGTATTGAGCATACTGCCGAGCATTTCGCCGCATTTGTCCAGGTGATGCAGATAAGCGCGGGAGAAGTTCTGGCAGGTATAGCAATCGCAGGTCGGATCCAGCGGCGATTCATCATGGCGATGGAATGCGTTACGGATCTTCAGCACGCCTGTATCAATGAACAGATGCCCATTGCGGGCATTACGGGTTGGCATCACGCAATCGAACATGTCCACACCGCGGCGCACACCCTCAACCAGATCTTCCGGTTTGCCAACGCCCATAAGGTAACGAGGTTTGTCAGCCGGCATCATGCCCGGCAGATAATCCAGCACCTTGATCATCTCGTGCTTCGGTTCGCCCACCGACAGACCGCCAATGGCGAGGCCATCGAAACCGATCTTGTCGAGACCTTCCAGCGAACGCATGCGCAGATCCTGGTGCATTCCGCCCTGGACGATCCCGAACAGCGCCGCGGTGTTGTCACCGTGAGCGTTTTTCGAGCGTTGAGCCCAGCGCAGCGACAGCTCCATCGACACGCGCGCGACGTCTTCGTCAGCCGGATACGGCGTGCATTCGTCGAAGATCATCACGATGTCGGAGCCCAGGTCACGCTGAACCTGCATCGACTCTTCCGGGCCCATGAACACTTTGGCGCCATCCACGGGAGAGGCGAAGGTCACACCCTCCTCCTTGATCTTGCGCATCGCGCCAAGGCTGAACACCTGGAAACCGCCGGAGTCGGTCAGGATCGGGCCTTTCCACTGCATGAAATCGTGCAGGTCACCGTGCTCCTTGATCACCTGAGTACCCGGGCGCAGCCACAGGTGGAAGGTGTTGCCCAGAATGATCTCGGCGCCGGTGGCGACGATGTCACGCGGCAACATGCCCTTGACTGTGCCGTAAGTGCCCACCGGCATGAACGCCGGCGTCTCGACGGTGCCACGCGGGAAGGTCAAGCGACCACGACGGGCCTTGCCATCGGTGGCCAGGAGCTCAAAGGACATGCGACATTCGCGACTCATTCTGTTTCCTCTGGGCCTGTTTGTTTAGGGGCAGTAGGTGCGGGATTACGGGTGATGAACATCGCATCACCGTAGCTGAAAAAGCGGTAACCGTTGTCGACGGCGGCCTTGTAGGCGGCCATGGTTTCGGGATAACCGGCGAAGGCCGAAACCAGCATCAACAGCGTGGATTCCGGCAAATGGAAATTGGTCACCAGGGCATCGACCACATGGAACGGCCGGCCCGGGAAGATAAAGATGTCGGTGTCGCCACTGAACGGCTTGAGCACGCCATCACGCGCCGCACTTTCCAGCGAACGCACGCTGGTGGTGCCGACCGCGATCACCCGACCACCCCGCGCACGGCAAGCGGCGACGGCATCGACCACGTCCTGGCCGACTTCCAGCCACTCGCTGTGCATGTGGTGATCTTCGATCTTCTCCACGCGCACCGGCTGGAACGTACCCGCGCCAACGTGCAACGTGACGAATGCGGTCTCGACGCCCTTGGCGGCAATCGCTTCCATCAGCGGCTGATCGAAATGCAGCCCCGCCGTCGGCGCCGCCACCGCGCCCAGGCGCTCGGCGTACACCGTCTGATAACGCTCGCGATCCGAGCCTTCATCCGGGCGGTCTATATAAGGAGGCAACGGCATGTGCCCGACGCGATCGAGCAGCGGCAGCACTTCTTCGTCGAAGCCCAACTCGAACAACGCATCATGGCGCGCAAGCATTTCAGCTTCGCCACCGCCATCGATGAGAATTTTCGAACCCGGCTTCGGCGACTTGCTGGAACGCACATGCGCCAGCACGCGATGCGCATCAAGCACCCGCTCGATGAGGATTTCCAGCTTGCCGCCGGAGGCTTTCTGCCCGAACAGCCGCGCCGGAATCACCCGGGTATTGTTGAACACCATCAAATCGCCCGGGCGCAAATGCTCAAGCAAATCAGTGAATTGACGGTGTGCGAGGGCGCCGCTAACCCCATCCAGGGTCAACAGGCGACTACCGCGACGCTCGGCCAAAGGGTGGCGAGCGATCAGCGAATCAGGGAGTTCGAAGGTAAAGTCAGCAACGCGCATGATGGGGTTCGTCTAGCAGGGCCCGAAAGTCTAGCGGAAATATCGAAAATTGACCATGAAACGTGATTGACCAACGGTAATCTCATCTCTATACTTCGCCGCCATTGAGCCCTGATGGCGGAATTGGTAGACGCGGCGGATTCAAAATCCGTTTTCGAAAGGAGTGGGAGTTCGAGTCTCCCTCGGGGCACCAAAATTAAGAAAGGTCTTGCTTAGCAAGGCCTTTTTTTTCGCCTGCAATAAAGTCCCTCACTTGTGGAGCTGCCGCGGGCTGCGATCTTTTGATCTTCCGCTTCTTGGCCATCCGAGCCCCAAGGATCCACACCATGCAAACGTCACTGGAAACAGTCGCCCTTTTCTCCCTCAAACTCGCCTACGAGGAAGAGGGCCTGAGCCCGATTCTGCGGGACGACATGGTCATGGGTGACTACCAGCGGGATATTTTCGAATTGTTGGTACGCCGGGGCGATGTCGAGACCATTCAATTCAAGATGAATGAGTGCCTGGGGCTGGCGATGGATGCGTTGGGCGGTGTCGAGAAACCGCTGGGACGTGAACTGCACAAGCTGTCAGCCGATTTCAGCCAAGCTCAGTCGCTGGAGCAGCTCGATCAGCCGCTCCTCGCGCTCAAGGGTTACTTGAAGGACATTCTGTAATCGAACGCGCGATCACTTGTCCACGCTCAGGTTGAAGAAAAAACCTTCAGATTACTTGAGCACTTTTACCACTCGAATGTTGATCGCAAACCCACCCGCGCCAGTCAGTTTCTTCCATCCCACGTACTGAAATATCAAGTCCTCGTCGATGGGGTCGCCCCTCTCTACCATTGCGGCGCCCAGCACCGCGACTTCCTTATAAACGGTGCAACTGCCCGCATCGGGGTGGACGGTGTAGATCACGTAGGGTTTGACGTATCGCACGGCGCGCAAATGTCGGCCGCATTCCCAGTCGACCGTAATCATCAACGTCTTCAGATACGCTTCGCCATCGGTTTCCGATTCCTCGGCGAGTTCGTTGAGCTTGGCGATTCCGCCGACGTCGCTAAAGCCCAGAGCGCGGGCGCGCTTGTATTGCGGGGTCTTCTTGTGCTCGGCCTGGGCCTTGAAGTATTGCTCTTGAAGCTCTCTGACCAGGACCTCCTCTTCCTTGTTCCGGATCTCGAACCCTTGGGCAATGACGTTTTCGCAACGGGCATATTCGGGAGAGCCAAGGCTTGCCTTGGCGAGGTGATCGCGATGGACGTAAAGAGTGTGATTCAAGCTGTCGACGCGGTTCATCGCTTGCCTGGTCGTCATGGTCCCGTTTTGAACTCTGTTCACTACCTCCTGAAAACTCTGACAATCGGAGAGGTATCCTTTCCAGGCCTCCTCCGGGGTTTCATCCCAGTAGGCAAGTGCCGGGGTCATTACGATGGCGAAGAACAAAGCGCTGAGCAGGCGCAAGACAGAAGAAACGGTAGGCATGTGTAGTCCGTTACGCGATTGAAGAAAGTGGCGCGAAGCTACTATTTTGTTATCTTGCCGTCCATCTCCAGCGCGCCTCATCAACACGCGCTGTTTCAAGGTTTTTGCAGGTTAAGGAAAGGATCGAATGGAGTTTCTGTGTCTACTCGCATTTCTGGCGACGTGGGGTTTCATGTGGCGCTGGGTGGTGAAAAACCGTGGCAATTGGAATCTGTTTATCGGCAACGTTCTCGGTGCAGGGGCGGGTTTTGTTGTCGGGGTTGTGGTGTTTTCCGTCACGATGTCGCTGTTCGCGCCGGCACGTATTATCGAGCAGGCAAAGATACAGAACGCCGCGAAGCAGAGTGCTGAACCGGCCCTCATGCCTGAAGCGGAACGCGCGCCTGAGGAACCTCCCGTTGCTGCGCCTGCGCCTGCGCCTGCTCCTGTTTCCGACAACCTCCCCGCCTACGTCGCCAGCGAGCCGCAGAACGAGCCTTCACCACCTGAGTCCGCTCTCCTGCCGAACTTCAGCAAACGGCTACCTGCTTCGCTGCTGGAGAAGGACTTCAAGGACACTGCGGGCCACGATTTTGCCGCTTTGCGCAGAGTGGCAGGCAGTAATCCGAACGCGGACAAATCGTTGATGGCTTTCATGATGTGCGAACCCTTTATCAAGAGTGCGATGCGCTTTTCAGCGTCGACAGTGGTCGCAAGCGCGAAGGACGCCAGTAGTCAACGGTTCAAGGATCAGACCTACACCATTACAAGTACCGCCACCGCGCGGAACATGGTGGGAGACGATGTGAGGTATCGGTTTGACTGTTCAGTGCAACAAGTGGACGGCAACGATGCAGGCAAAGCCGCGTGGCGGCTGCTCGATCTGAAATTGAAGAAGAGCGAATCTTAAGCCTCGTTTAAGGGTTCAAGGCGCCCGCTGCGGGCGATTCATGCCCTGATCGAACGCCTCGGCCTGTTCGACGAACACCTTGAAGGCGCTGTGGTCAGCGACAGCGCCGAGCTCTACGAACACCCGGCCAGCTATTACCACCGTGCGGATTTGTTACCGGCACTGGAAAGCAACGAGACGTTGCGTGAGCGATTTTTCGGCGGTGCGCGTAAGCCGATTTTCACCAGCAGCAACGCTGACAATCACCTGGTGACCTTTGCCGAAGTCATGGCGATGTACTTGCTGGTGTGGTCGCCGACAGCCTGGACGCTGATCAATCCGCCAGCCCCCGCGCTGACACCCGAACGCCACAAGCGCTATGCCCTGAAACAGACGCGAATCGACGGTTTCAAGACTGGTCTGGGTAACATCGCCCGTGCACTGGCGCACCTGCCGAGCCTGATGATCTTTGACGATAGTCCGAATGTAGCCCTATTGACAGCATAATCCGAGCGCAAAACTGTATGCCCATACAGCTAACATTTCCGGATAATTCGTCGTGGCAAGAAATCACATCAGAAGTAAAACCGGGCAAGGGCGCTACGACTCGACCGCACGTAGAGTCCTCATTTCTGAGTTCAGGCCAGTAACATTGTGCTTCCTCGAATCGCCCGATCGTGGGACCTCGAAAAGCCTACCGGATTATGAGTTCATAACGGGCGAAAAGGGATACCTACCAAATTTTCCCGTACTAATTCAGAGCGACGGTGAACCGTGGATCATCGGAATCCTTTACCTAGTTACGAAACTTCATAAAGAGGTTGGTTATGAATCAAGGACATTCCGCAGGATTGCAGACTTTTAGCACCACTAAAGCAATAAATGGTTTCCACCAAGTGGGCACGATTTCTTGCTCCGCTATCCTCGGTGACGCCTCGCTAGAGGATTTGTCGCGCAATGGTTATGTGAAAGCTGAACCGCTGGTGTACGAAGATTTCCTGCCAGTCAGTGCGGCGGGGATCTTTCAATCGAACCTTGGGGATGCAG
>NZ_JBIUWN010000122.1:0-9381 GCF_044743485.1 Pseudomonas sp. NPDC087614
GCATCATGGCGTGCTGGCTCCTGAAAGAGATCGGGAGCACAGCATCCAGAATCAAATGGCGGCTTTGAATGTGGGGTTCGTGGATCGGTTACAGTCATCGGAACCCGAAGTACCGGATATTTCGTGGGGCCAGGTGATTTTGCGGTAGGTGAACTGCACTTCTTTCAGGTGGGTGAAGTGCGAGTTTCCTGGATTCTGGCAGTTGTGCATTTTGTTGTTGATGGCGACATAGGTAATCATGAACGATGAATATTATCGAAGTCATCGGCTTTCGGAGTTGCATGTATCCCTTTTGCTTCTTGAGCGCGGTAATACGCCTCAATCGTCAACGATGGATCGATACGCGCTTTAACGATGCAGGGTTCTTTTTGCCACGGATATTCCTGTAACTGCTTGGCCAGAGCCTTCTGTCCGCCTGTGATCCATCCTTTCGCCGACTGTTCTCTCCATCGTCGTAGGTTGCGGCCAGTTTTTGCGTCGTGCGCGACTGTCACGGGATCAAGTTGGCGACTTTGCTCAAGCACAGGCAGGTCAGGCAGCGGCTGCGTGATATCCATGTAGCGTTGTAGACAATCCCAAAAAGCGAGTGCGTTGGCCTGATCCAGCCCCAGCGAGTGAACCTTGGTCGCCAGGCAAATTTTGTTGTCGGTATAGCGATGATGCAGCCACAGCGCGTAGTCGTGGGAGCCGAAGCCATTAGGAAGTAACTGAAGCACCGGGTCGAACTCTTCAAATGGTGCAACGAATAGCTTGCGGAAACGCCTTTTGAACCTGAGCATGCCATCAGTTCGATTAAATTCGCTGCCATCGTGCGTGCTGATTTTGCTATGAAACCACAATAATGCGTCGGTTCCGAGGGAGGCTACGAAATATAGAAAGACGCCTGCCCACAGGGCGATACTCATTGAGCTCGTATTGAATAGTGAACCTTTTAACCAATAGGTAGTAATTGCACCGGCTACAAATCCTAAGACTTGCATGTGGTGAACAAACTTATTGCCCGTCATGAATAACACTAGAGAGGTGAGCATCAAAATGGCAGTGGAAATACCAATGAACGCGCCACCCGCAGTGCCAGGGGCTCCATGTCCTAACTCTATTCCTATGGAACCGAAGACCCCAAGAGTCCAAGGTGCCCAAATGAACGAAAAACTTACGAGCTTAAGTACGAAAAGAAAATGTGGCACTTTGCTGGAGTTTTGAAATTTCCAGTGTTTATTTGTGCAGTAGGTTTCTGTGTCGTGCTCGTCTTTTTTATTCGGGGCGGCGAGTTTGATAACCTCAAATTGTGAACTGACTTCCACCTCCGGCTCTAAGTTGGCATAATTACCAAATGCTAGATGAGTGTTAAACATTCCGGTCCGGTTGGCATCCTCCGGCCAGCGAGGTGGTGGTAAAAGCTTTTTGCTATCACTTCGGTATGCTCCACTAGCATAGGTGCTATTTATATCTGTAATCATACTTTAGACTCGATTATTTCAATCTGCCAATAAGGTGGTGCGTCTTCGGGTGAAATATTGTCCGGAGGTGTTTGGCGATCCCTAATAGTGAATGGTATCCATTTTTTAGGGCTAGGTTGAGGCAGTACTAGGCTCTCTTCTGTTTCGCTGACGCTGAGTTCAAATTGAGCGCTTATTTTAAGCCCTTCGGTCATTTCGAAGCTGTAGCGTTGCAGTGGAGTGAGATGCATAACTGGAAGGCTAGGTGATAAAATGTATAACACGCTGGTCGCATCTAGTGGCAAAGCAGATATTTTTGGGCTTGCCGCGGGAACGCGATTATATCGTTTGACAGATAATAATCCAGACTTCTCCAGTCTGGTTTGGAATTCTTGCGCGATCAGTCGAAATTTTTTATCATTTTCGAACATTGACAATAACGGCGAACTGAGAACTACAGCCCAATCGTTCATGGAGCGGTTACAAATAGCGAGCGAAGCGTTGATCGCTGGTCATCACTGAACGAACTATCAGTGAGGCGCAGGAGGATCAACTGATCCTGGTCTTTAACTCGCTCAAGTACTATCGCGTCTGGATCGATTCCCTTTGCTGAAACCGCATCGGCTATCAGTTTCTTGTATTTCTCATGCACCAGTGTGTCCGTGTACTGTGGCCCAGAGGCGGAATCTGATTTAACACTCTCTGGAGAATGTAACGTGGCAAAGTCTTCTTTACATCCGGTTAGTAGCAGAGCAGATGCAAGTAATATTTTTTTTGAAGAAAACATAGTGTATCCATAAAATTTGCGCAATGTGCTAAGTCAATGCTCGCTCATTTTTTGAAATAGGTAATGAAGTCCACTCCTGATGCAAAAGCTTTCTCGATTTTGTTGCTTTGCTCTTGCAGTATCTTGCTAGGTTGGGCCCACTGCTCAAAAGGCAAAGGCTCGGACCATTCTTCAATGGATCTTGGCATGTTCCTCATCTTGTAACGATGGTCCCATTCGGAAACTAAGTAGGGAATCTTCCACCAAGTGAGTAAGCTCCCGATGTACCAAAGTGAAAGACTTACGAGGGACCTCTCACCGGCTGCATATTCTTCATGGATTTCTAAGCGTTTTGAATCGAACGTTCGACAATCTTAGTAAGTGGCCTTGCGTGGGCAGTGTTCAAACCCGCTTTCCATGAAAGTGCGAATGGCTTCCCATTTACTTAATCCATGTATGGGGGGGAGGATTCCCTGATTAATAAAATGAGTTTCGCCGCTTTTAGGATCGGTTAAAGCAATTCCAAATGTATAACTAATTACTGTCCCGCTTCAGGTGTAGCCCGTGCTTGTAGATATCCGGCTGACTAGTGTTTCCCAGTTTTGAATAATTGGACTATCGAAGTTGTTAGGGAAAATACAGACTTGTCTGCGCTGTCTGTTAAATCTGATGGGACGATTGTGTGTCTTTGCGAGAGTCGTACTAACTGTTTCGCAAAATCCCACTGCTATTGTTATCAGGTCTCCCCATGCGGCAATTGGAAGTCCGGATAGAAAGAATTCCTTGTAGTTGGATTCAAAGGTTTTCCCGTAATTGTTCAGGAACGATCCTAGTCCTGCGATGGTGGGGCCAATCACCAAACTCATGATCACCAGGAACATAGCGCCAGCAATAAACAGTTCTACTTGGAAAGGATTATTCTTATTTCTGATTCCGATATCAATGTATCGTTCGTTTATTTCTAGGATACTCCCATCGATATCCATTGGGGGCTGCCCAGTGGGCAATGGTAGCGGGGATAAAAAGAGAGCTTCGCCAGTAAGATGTTTTCGGATTTCACCTGCGTTAGGACGATTATTTTTTATTTTAAGCTCGTCATCTAAGTTTTTTGAGTTTGACTTCATGCTGGCGTCGTCGATTTTTGCGCTGCGCTTTTGTAAACAAAGGTGACAGATTTATTTCTAAAAAATACATCTATCACCCTATCACCCTATCACCCTATCACCTTTTGCTCTCTTGGTTCCTACGCCTCGTTAACTTTTTTTAAATTAGACCGGCGGTCTTGCATGCCTCAACAAACGTTGCGCCTTTTTTATCCATTGCGTTTTTTACCGCCTGATTGGCGTTTATCAATGCAGCGCTTGGTTTTGCCCATTGTTCTTTAGGCAAAGGTTGGGACCAACTATCTACTTTTTCCGGTAGAGCGCGACTTCCCTTCCGGTAGCTCCACTCGGCCAGTATGTAAGGCATTTTCCAAAAGCTCAGCACGCGCCAGATGTACCAACGTCGCAATGGCCACGGTGTGCGCTTGGGGTAACCATAATGCTCACGCTCCTTGTCCGTAAGTTTGGCCCCTTCGTCGTTCGAATTGCACATCCAGCGAGCATCATCGCGCTCAATTTCAAAAGTGTGCAGCCCTTCATAAGATTTCAGGCGATCACCTGTCGGAGTAAGTCCCAAAGCAGTTAGCATTGGGTTCGGCGTATCTACTATCTGTCCGTCTTCCATGTAGTTTCGGATTGATGTCCACATCCCTAGCGCGTGCGCGTCACTGGGCTGTGGGAGAAGAAGAAACTGCACTTTGTCTTGTTCGGCATCCTCAAGAGCCATCCCAAAAGTGTATTGGCGTGTCGCGCCATAACTGGTGATACCTTGGGTGTTTGCGACCCAAGCAACCACGCCCTCCCATGGCACCACCAGTACGCGATCAGTATTATGGTCAACGTAGCAAACTTCACGACGTTGGCGATTGAAGCGCACTGGATATTTTTTTGGAGAAAAAATTACGTCGGAAAACATTCCATATAAATAGGCTCCTATTGGTATTGCGAATAAGAGAGAAGCACTAGTCGTCACCTGTAAAAAGGTAATTAGATCAGTAAGCGGCTCAGGAAAATTTTCAGGGTAAAAAATAACGCCGGCAAGGATTACTAGGCTAGGCATTATGAATGCTGTAAACAGCGCCATCCAAATAGCCGCAGCGAGTATTTTTCCTTGCTCAACCATTCCCCAGTTGCTTCCACCTATCTCAAGGAATACGTCATTTATGGCGGAAAAGTTACGGCTAGAACCTTGTGTTTGTCCGGTGTAAACAGGTAGTGGGGATAAGAATAAGGTTTCGCTTAGTCCTCCTGTGCGAATCTCGCCCGCACAGGGTCGCTGACTTTTAATGTCCGGTGCATCTAGTGTTTCTGAAAACTGGTCACTGCGTTTGAAAATATTTTTAAACATCGACGGCCGCCAATTCTTCTTTTTTGAATATTTTAAACGTGCCTTTTCCCGCCCCGATCGGCAAGGTCTCAACAGGATCGAGTGTGTACTTGCCCTTGGTAGGGATTCGTACTCCATAGCTCGTGGTGATTCGTAAATCCTTTAAAACGAAGCAGGTGCGATGTATCAAATCGCGTTCTGCTTCCAATTGATAGCCAATGTTGAAGGCTAAAGCAAAGTCGGAAGTTTGCAAGGAGTCACTGATAGGGAGTTTGAGTGTCAGTGCTTCATTTCCTTTGCTGGCGACCATAAACCTTGTGGCCCAAGTGGCAGTACTTTCTTGCCATCGTAGTGGCGGGAGATTTGGATTGTATCCCCCTCGCATTGGAGCATCACGTTTTTGCTGGTACGCAAGTAACTGTAACTGACGGCTATCCATCTCTTTCGTGCTGATACCCGGGAGGATCAGTTTCAAATAGGTCTGCTTCTCATCGCGGATGAGTTCGCAAGTGGGCTTTTGCACCACCTTTGCCAACTCGCTCCACTCAACTTGG
This sequence comes from Pseudomonas sp. NPDC087614, assembly GCF_044743485.1. NCBI lineage: Bacteria > Pseudomonadati > Pseudomonadota > Gammaproteobacteria > Pseudomonadales > Pseudomonadaceae > Pseudomonas > Pseudomonas sp. NPDC087614. The sequence goes on from NZ_JBIUWN010000122.1 coordinate 5,190, forward strand.
GTACTACGATTCTTTGTCTGGTTTCCCCATGCACTGGATTGCATCCACTTCTGCAGTTCGTCTAAATTGAAATAGTTATAAAGTCCTTCACCGATCAGCTGCAGGGCTGTACCTATTAAACCAATCAAATTGGCGCGTGCACCAATTGACACCAATTCTGGGCTTGCTTCTGCCCAAGCAAATACACGCATTTCAGTCGGTGTTTTTATTACGGTTTTAACAATAGAGCCAGTATGTTTGGCTCCCCATGTACCCGCGCCGATCAATATTGCGTCGCCGCTAATTTGTAGCGTTGAAGCGCCCAGCCCTTTGGAATCTCCTTGGGCGAGTGCTTTCGTCCACTGGATAGAGTGTTTGCGCAAATCCAGTGAAGCAGATAACACACTAAAGCCGAACGCGCCGATGCCCGCGACGCCAGCCCAGCGACCTAGTCGAGTCATCGTATTTAGCTTACCGGCCGTACTTGCCATTTCCTCAATGTGCGCTTGGAAAATCGTAACTGAAAGCCCCTGTACTGTGGCAAATCCGGCGCCAGCGATACCAACAAACGCTTCAGTAAAAGACCAGGCATCGCTCGCTGACAAGGATGTTTTGTCTTTTTTAAGTAGAGTGCTCACTGCCTCGATGAATTTCTGTCCTTGAATGATGAACAGTCCAAAAGCCAGTAAGTCTCCCTTCGACTTTAAGGCTCCGCTCAGAGGTTTATTAAAGGTTCCCGTTGATCGAAAATCTCTAACTGTCCTGTCCATTTCCGCACGTAGTTGTGGGTCTAAGCCATCGATGACGGTGCCAATTTGTGCGGGGCTGTTACCTCCCACTACTAGGGCACCACTTAGCTTTTCTTCCAGAGGTATCAGTTGTAGTTTCAGTTGGTCAATTCGCTGCTGGTAAACAGCCTCACTGCCCGCTTGGGCTGAACCTGATGATTGCAGCATCAGTTCCCGATTTCGCAGCTTATAGGTTGCGCTCAATTGATCACGCAAGCTTAGTGATTGTTCGCTGGCCTGATTGTAATTAGCGATCTCCGTGGCCGTTGCTGCCCGTAAAGTCAGGCCTTTGGTGGAGAACTCGCGTAGCAACTGCAATCGTGCGGGGCTGCCGATATTTCGTATATAGGTATTTGGGTCAATATTTTGCATTCTTTTGAATGCATCATGTGCTTTTTCCAGTTGATCAGCAGCCTTTAGTTGGGTTGCCGGGTTATACGCCTCAGTAAGCATACTTTGCAAACCGGCAAATTGAGTGCTCAATTTTGCGTAATTGGGTAGGCGTGCAGAGACCAAACTACTGAATTGATTGCCAAGCGCGTCGGCATTTACCAAATTCTCCTTCGCTGACAAAATACCAACAGCCAAATTGCTCAGGTCAACGAGTTTCTTAGCAATATCAATTTGATCTATCAGTCCTAAGGTGTCGAGTCCAGGTACGACTGTTAACAGATTCGATTCTAAATAGGTGGCGAGCTTTTCAACTGCTTTTCTATCGGGGCACATGGCTGCCACGCAGACGAACTCGGTTTTCAAACGATGCTCGATTTGGGCATCAAGATGAAAGTCGTAATACCACGCAGCCCGGTGGAAGAGTCCGTCAGTGAACATCGTCAAGCGATCTTCGCGTATTTTTCCTAGTCGCTTGCTCCAATGTGAGAGGAGATTTTGCTGGCGAGTAATAAATGTTTCCATTTCTTCTCGGTTGACAAGATTCGCGATACCGCGCTGGCCAAGATCCTTGCCATGTAAGGCCTCCCACGTTTGTAGGCTTAGCGTATTGATTGTGCTTTGGTGCTTGCGATAAAGCGGCTGCCCCATTGCATCGGTCATATCGACAAACGCCTTCGCGTAAGGATTGGTCAATGCTGCTTTTCGCCACTGAGACTCATCGCCATACACACCAGGGTCACGATGGTCGCGACGAGCCTTTAGGTAGTCGTAGATTTTTGATTGTTGTTGCTCGTTAGTTTCGTCTTTCAGCGCTTTGACGTCTGAATCTGTGCCGCTAAGGGCGGTCAGTCGTGAGGCATTAACTTCATATAAAGACTGAATGTAGGAGCCGGTAAGGTACTTTGCCTGGCATTTATCGTCGGCACTCCATTTTTCAATCCAGTCAGCTACTTTCAACTGTGCGCTGGCAAGGTCGCGCATGACACCAATGTCATCGCGCAGCACCAGAAAAAGATAATCATCCTTGTACGGGCCCTGTACCTTGCTGGTAAATGATTCTATTGCCGTATTTTGGAACTGCGGCTCATGTTCCCAGTTATAAGGTTTGCTCTCTTCTGAGTCGGCACCTTCAGGTAGCGCCTTGGCTCGGGTTTCGTTCTCAGCCACTTCGGCTAACCATTTTTTCGCCTGCATTTTGCTGAGCAGACTTTCACCTCCCTTCTCAGGGCAGACACTCGCCAATTCGACGGACTGCATTAAGCGCTTTCGTTCATCCTTGGATCTGAGAACTTGCGAGCACTTGAAGGCCGTCCATTGAATTTCCGAGTAACTGGCGTACAACGCATGATTGCGAGGGAAAACCAAGTGTGGTTCACCAATAGAGCTGGTTCGGGTGTCGCCCGATACTTCCTGACTGTTCCACAAAAGCTTGGTGATTTGACCTCTTTCGACACGGTATTCGTGCAGGTAACCAGTAGTGCCGTCGATTATGTACAAGTAGCCGTCGCGTAACAGCCGGATACCCAGCGGCTGGCTTTTCGTCTGAAATGGCATGGCCAGTTCAGCCTTCGGATCGAGATACTCAACCAGTCCAAAACGCAGCGGCAGTAGCTGCACTTTTTTCTTCGCCAATTGGCATTCACCCATGGGAACGCGGGTGTCCTTCGCACTCATGGCCATCGCTGCGGTATTAGCACTGGGTTTTGGCGGTTGTTGAGTAGTCACGATGGGCTTCCTTGTCGATCAATGGCACGTTGCTCAGCTAATTCAGCCGCGCGCTCCAGACGCTTCAATGGCGCTTCTGGTGTTGACTCCGCCAGCAGGAGAAAAATATCTGGGTGTTCAGTCACGGGTTCACCGGCCAAATACCCGAAAACGTTCGCGTAAAGTGTTATTTCCTGTTCAGAGGCAAAGCCTTGCTGATACGCATCATCTGCAATTTTCTGCGCATACTGACGACGCTCAGGCCCTGCAAAGGATGACATAAAGTCTGGAAAATAAGTCTGCAGATGCTCGCTCAACCCTGAGACGAAATTACGAAACTCGACTTCGCCTAACGCCGTGAGTTCTGAGTCCGTCAAACGATAGGTATCGGGTTCGATATTTGCGGGATCGGGGCGCTGGTGTTGATGCCATTCAGCCACCACTCCATCCGGCAGGCAGATGTGCGTAACCGGACCAAACCAGCGGGCACCTCTGGCTTGCTCCGCCAGTGCGAACAGCGGTCGCATGACTGCTGGGTCGGCGATACGTGGCATGACCTCCACACCACTGGGGTGCTCTACAGTCAGCAGATGGCGCAAGTGGCTCCAGAGTTGGTGAACATCGGCATCACTGAACAGTAAATAACCCCATTCAAGGGCTGCATGCTCGCGGAAGTACTCCAATAGCGGATCGTTGGCGCCTTTGAGAGCAATCAAATAGGGCGAGATATCTGCCAGCTCCTGCCAGCGAGTGGACTGGTACAGGCTGTAGGCTTGGTTGTCCCACTGAAACAATTGCTGCGCGAGGTTGGGAACACTGACGCCATCCAGCAGCAGATAGGCTGGGGTTTTCCACGGCAGATCACTCGGGAGCGGCGGTAGTTCGATCATTTACTGTGCCTCCTTTTGCGCGGCCAGTTTGGCGGCTTCACACACCGCACAAATCGGCTTCTTCTGCATCAACGCCTGCCGCTGCGCCGGCACCAACAACTGCCCGGCCTTATCCGCATCCGCCTGCTTCAACGGCCCCGGCAACAACGGCGCAGCGCCCGTGCCGCTACCCGGACCACCGCCTGAGTTCATATTGATCACCGGCCCACTCATGGTCACGCCGCCGCCATCGATCTTGATGAAGCTCCCACCGCCGATCAGGGTTAGCTCTGCGCCGGCCTCCATCACCACCTTCATACCACTGCTTAGGTGGATTTCCTGCCCCGCATCAATGAACTGCCCAGTGCCAATCTTGATGTGCTGGTTCACGCCCACGGTCAGGTGATCGTTGGCCCGAGCTTCAACTTTTCGGTCTTCGTAAACCGTGTGGTGTTCTTC
>NZ_JBIUWN010000123.1:0-8399 GCF_044743485.1 Pseudomonas sp. NPDC087614
GAAGATCTCTCACAGCATAGCGACCATAGATAATTTGGCTGATAGCCGCAAGCGGGCGCCACCGGTAGGTAGCATGCCGGACTCGAACGGTTCTTTTTTGCTGCGGCCCCAGGCTTTTGACCCGAGGAGGCTGGAGACACCGAGCATGAAGGCACACAGGCCGACTACACCCAGAAGGAAAATGGCAAAGCCCCAGTTGTGGGCCATGAGTCCTGTCGCTTCGGGCATGCTGGTAATCCTTAACAGAGAGCAAAGGTCTCTGAGCTTGATAAAGAAATAAAGCAGTGACGATATGTCGCAGCAATCAATCGCGCTGATTTTATGGCTAAACACCCTGCAAGTAAAATTCCTATAGCGAAATTATTTATTGGAATAAGGACATAGCGCACCTCGAATGCCCCGTAGCCCAAGCATAGCGGGCATTAGCCGGGTTTCTGCGAATTATGTTTTGTGGGAAATGTAACGAACATAGTTACTGCGAAATGATAATTGATATCGTTTGGAGTGATTTTTAAACTGTTTAGTGGGGCAGTAATCAGGAAGTTGTCTTATATGCCCGTTACTGCAAGTAGCGGTATCGCCCGTTTTAAACGATTTTTCTGACGTCCATAGCGCTCTGGATCAATGTTTTTTCAGAAAGGTCCTACACAAAACCTGTGGGAGCCTTTGAGATGTTTGCGGGCAAAAAAACGCCCCAAACCAGTCGGGGCGTCAGATGTGCGGCGTTGCGGTTAGCTTTCTATCCGGCCCGCAACGGCCGTTTGCTCAGGTGAAGCAGATCAGTGAAACTGCTCTTCTTCGGTCGAACCGGTCAGCGCGGTTACCGAAGACGAGCCACCCTGAATCACGGTGGTCATGTCGTCGAAGTAGCCGGTGCCCACTTCCTGTTGGTGGGCGACGAAGGTGTAACCCTTGGCAGCATCAGCGAATTCCTGCTCTTGCAGCTTCACGTAGGCAGTCATGTCGTTGCGGGCGTAGTCGTGCGCCAGGTTGAACATGCTGTGCCACATGTTGTGAATGCCGGCCAGGGTGATGAACTGGTGCTTGTAGCCCATGGCGGACAGTTCGCGCTGGAACTTGGCGATGGTCGCGTCGTCCAGGTTTTTCTTCCAGTTGAAGGAAGGCGAGCAGTTGTACGACAGCAGTTGGTCCGGGTATTCCTTTTTGATCGCTTCAGCGAAACGACGGGCTTCTTCCAGATCCGGCTTGGCGGTTTCGCACCAGATCAGGTCGGCGTACGGCGCGTAAGCCAGGCCGCGGGCAATTGCCTGGTCCAGACCGGCACGGACCTTGTAGAAGCCTTCCTGAGTGCGCTCGCCAGTCACGAACGGCTGGTCGTACGGGTCGCAATCGGAGGTCAGCAGGTCAGCAGCGTTAGCGTCGGTACGGGCCAGAATGATGGTCGGCGTACCGGCAACGTCGGCAGCCAGACGCGCAGCGGTCAGCTTCTGCACGGCTTCCTGGGTAGGAACCAGTACTTTGCCGCCCATGTGACCGCATTTTTTCACGGAAGCCAGTTGGTCTTCGAAGTGAACGCCGGCGGCGCCTGCTTCGATCATGCTCTTCATCAGCTCGTAGGCGTTCAGAACGCCGCCGAAACCGGCTTCAGCGTCCGCCACGATTGGCGCGAAGTAGTCGATGTAGCCATCGTCGCCCGGGTTCTTGCCGGCTTTCCACTGGATCTGGTCAGCACGACGGAACGAGTTGTTGATGCGTTTGACCACGGTTGGCACCGAGTCCACCGGGTACAGCGACTGATCCGGGTACATCGATTCGGCGGAGTTGTTGTCCGCAGCCACCTGCCAGCCCGACAGGTAGATCGCCTGGATGCCGGCTTTGACCTGCTGAACAGCCTGGCCGCCGGTCAGGGCGCACATGCAGTTGACGAAGTCTTTCTCTGGGCGGAAGGACGGCTTGGCACCCTGGGTGACCAGGTTCCACAGCTTCTCGGCGCCCATTTTCGCAAAGGTGTGCTCAGGTTGAACCGAGCCACGCAGACGGACGACGTCAGCAGCGGAGTAAGTGCGTGTCACGCCTTTCCAGCGCGGGTTTTCAGCCCAGTCTTTTTCAAGGGCTGCAATTTGCTGTTCGCGTGTCAGTGCCATGGAGATAAACCTCGTCGCGTCTTTATGAAAAGTTGTTCTGCGGTGGAAAATTCCTGCGCTCGCTGACCAGAAGCTTAGGTGCTCAAGTCGGATTCGGCGGGGTAGGCGACGGGATGAACGATGGGCTCGAGGGGAAGTGAGCAGGTAAAGGCGCAACTGGCGGGCGCATTCGGGCGTCGTGGGCCTTTATACGAACTGCAGTGTGATGCCGGGTTACCCAATTACGCTTCCGTCCCTCGGGACAACTTCGTTCCAGTCGGCAACCTCGTCAAACACACCTTGTGGGCGGTACAGACACGAAGCGGTTCGCGGGGTGGGTGCGAACATCGTTTCGAAGGCCCTTGCCAGGGCCTCTGATTAGCGGGAGCGAGGCCATCATGCCTTCGCTTTTTTGCCTCGTCAAACGTTTTGTAGTGCTTTTTTTAAAGCACTACATCTTTCGTCTAATACGACTAATCAGTCAATTTTCGGTGCTTTAGTCCAAAGCGTCGACTTTCACCCGTAAAGTCATGTCATCCCGGCCTTGAGTCGCGTAGCTGCGGCTCTGGCTCTGTTTGTCGGACTGGGTTTCACGGTTTATCCCGGCGAGGGTGATCCATTCGCCAAGGCGACCGCTGACCGTTGTGTCGGTACTTTGTACGTTCACTACATCGGGACGTTCCTGGCTCATGCGGTCACGATTGGTGCTGATTGACAGATGAACGATGTCGCCGGTGACGCTGGCGGTGACATAAAAGCCCTGTGTGACGTTGCGATATTGCGTCTGGCTGCTGTAGTCGCCGTACGAGTTGCTCTGGCTGCTGGTGATCGGCACGCTCTGGCCGACCTGGATCAGTGCCGGTGCACCTTCGCTGGCCTGAATCTGCTGAATGCCGCCATCACGGCTGGCGGTGCTGTAGTTGATGATCCGGGTCTGTTGGTCGCCGGTGTTCTGCTGGTTGTTTTCGTTGGTATCGACAGTGATCAGCAGGCGTTTGGGGGCGGTATCGAGTTGGGTGATCAGTGCCTTGAGTTCCTGGATCTTGTCCGGCTCGGCCTTGATGATCAGTTGATTGCCATAGGCGCTGACCTGACCGTCTTTGCCCATAAAGTCTTGCGCCATCGGCAGCATGTCGGCGCTGGTGCGGTACTTGAGGGGCACGATTTCAGTGGCCGCCATCACCGATAAGCTGCAACCGAGCAGCAGGGTGGTGAGCAGGGTGCGTAGGGACATGTCCGTTATCTCCGCTTTTGAAAGGCTTGATATTGCCAGTTTGTCGGCCTGGGGTGGGGCAAGTTGAATCGTAGACAGCAAAACGCCCCGTCATCGGTGGATGGCGGGGCGTTTTGAGATGCGCTCAAGGGCCTCTTCGCGAGCAAGCCGGCACACAGTCGATCTCTGCTGGGCACAAAAGCTGTGTTCGCTGGAGATTCCCGGTGGGGCGGCTTGCTCGCGAAAGCCGCGCTGCGGTATCACGCCGAGTGGCGAACCATATCGACATGCGGAATCCCTGCTTCCAGGAACTCCTCGCTGACCAGGTTGAAGCCAAGGCGCTCGTAGAACGCCGTGGCCTGCACCTGTGCGCTGAGCATCTGCTGCTTCAGGCCGCGCTCTTCAGCTTCAGCGATGACCGCTTGCATCAGGGCGTCACCGACCTTCATGCCACGCCAGTCTTTGAGTACCGACACGCGACCAATGTGCCCATCGGGCAGCAGGCGCGCAGTGCCGATCGGAAAGTCGCCTTCGAATGCCAGAAAATGCACGGCGGTCGCGTCATCCGCGTCCCACTCAAGTTCAGGTGGTACCGATTGTTCGGCGATAAACACCGTTTCACGAATGCGCCGGATCTCGGCGATGTCCTTCTGCCAGTCTGCGACACGTACGCGAATTTTATTCATCGGCAAACCCCAGGCTGCCTTGCTTGACCAGTTCACACAGCAGGCCGCGACCGTCTTCATCGCTCAGCCACTCGCCGAGGTTGTCGGTGTGCAAGGCGTCGGCGGCGCAGATCAGTTTCAGCAGTTCGCGCAGCTTGCCTGGCAGATAACGGCTCTGGCCACTGGCGAACAGCAGCAGATCGTCATCGACTTCCGACCAGGCCAGACGCGCGCTTGGGTTGCGGACCAGCACGGCGCCATCTTGCAGAGCGCTGAGGAAGTCTTCTTCTTCGACATCTTCCGGGCCGGCCACCAGTTCCGGGTAGCGTGGCTCGGTCATGTACTGGCCGAACCAGGTCAGCAACAGGCGTTCGTCGCTCATGTGTTCGGCGAGCAGGGCTTTCAGGCGATCCAGTGCATCGTGTTGAATCTGGTGCGGGTCGCTGGCCGGCTGCGCGTCGGCATCGGTGTAGCGCTCTTCATCGGTCAGGAACTGGCTGAGGAAGTCGGTGAAGTGGGTCAGTACTTCAGAGGCGCTTGGGGCGCGGAAGCCGACCGAGTAGGTCATGCAGTTATCCACGGCCACGCCGCAGTGGGCCAGGCGCGGCGGCAGGTAGAGCATGTCGCCCGGTTCCAGAATCCACTCTTCGGTTTCGTGGAATTCGGCGAGGATGCGCAGATCCGCGTGTTGCAGCAGCGGGCTCTCGGAGTCGCACATCTGGCCGATTTTCCAGTTGCGCTTGCCGTGACCCTGCAGCAGGAACACGTCGTAGTTATCGAAGTGCGGACCGACGCTGCCACCCGGCGCGGCGAAGCTGATCATCACGTCGTCGACGCGCCAGCTCGGCAGGAAGCGGAAGTTTTCCAGCAGTTCGCTGACTTCTGGCACGAACTGGTCGACCGCTTGGACCAGCAGGGTCCACTCTTTTTCCGGCAGCTTGCTGAATTCGTCTTCAGCGAACGGGCCGCGACGCAGTTCCCATGGGCGCTCGCCGTGCTCGATCACCAGGCGCGACTCGACTTCTTCTTCCAGGGCCAGGCCGGCCAGTTCGTCGGCGTCGATCGGGCTTTCGAAATCAGGAATCGCCTGACGGATCAGCAGTGGCTTTTTCTGCCAGTAGTCGCGCAGGAATTCGCGCGCCGTGAGGCCGCCCAGAAGTTGAAGAGGAATATCGGAATTCATATGTAACCTATTGAAAAAAAGCACTTTTCAGACGGGAATAAAAACGCCCGGCGCGGCCGGGCGTCTCAAACGGGTCAAGCGGTCGATCAGATGCGTTTGGCTTGCGCTACAGCGTTACCGATGTAGTTGGCCGGGGTCAGTTGCTTGAGCTCGGCTTTCGCTTCGGCTGGCATGTCCAGACCGTCGATGAAAGTCTGCAGTGCTTCAGGGCTGATGCCCTTGCCGCGGGTCAGTTCTTTCAGCTTTTCGTACGGGTTTTCGATGTTGTAGCGGCGCATCACGGTCTGGATCGGCTCAGCCAATACTTCCCAGCAAGCGTCGAGGTCGGCAGCAATCTTCTGCTCGTTGAGCTCAAGCTTGCTGATGCCTTTGAGGCTGGCTTCGTAAGCGATCACGCTGTGAGCGAAGCCGACGCCGAGATTGCGCAGTACGGTGGAGTCGGTCAGGTCGCGCTGCCAGCGAGAGATTGGCAGTTTGCTCGCCAAGTGCTGGAACAGCGCGTTGGCGATACCCAGATTGCCTTCGGAGTTTTCGAAGTCGATCGGGTTGACCTTGTGCGGCATGGTCGACGAACCGATTTCGCCAGCGATGGTGCGCTGTTTGAAATAACCCAGGGAAATGTAGCCCCAGATGTCACGGTCGAAGTCGATCAGGATGGTGTTGAAGCGCGCAATGGCGTCGAACAGCTCGGCGATGTAGTCGTGCGGTTCGATCTGCGTGGTGTACGGGTTGAAACCCAGGCCCAGCTCGTCTTCGATGAAGGCGCGGGCGTTGGCTTCCCAGTCGATCTGCGGGTAGGCCGACAGGTGGGCGTTGTAGTTGCCGACAGCGCCGTTGATCTTGCCCAGCAGTGGCACCGCAGCGACTTGAGTGATCTGACGCTCGAGACGGTAAACCACGTTTGCCAGTTCTTTACCCAGCGTGGTCGGCGAAGCCGGTTGACCGTGGGTACGCGACAGCATCGGCACGTCAGCGAAACGGATGGCCAGTTCGCGGATGGCGTTGGCGGTTTGGCGCATCAGCGGCAGCATCACGTCGTCACGGCCTTCGCGCAGCATCAGCGCGTGGGACAGGTTGTTGATGTCTTCGCTGGTGCAGGCAAAGTGGATGAACTCGCTGACTTTGGCCAGCTCCGGCAACTTGGCCGCCTGCTCCTTGAGCAGGTATTCGATCGCCTTGACGTCGTGGTTGGTGGTGCGCTCGATCTCTTTGACGCGTTCGGCGTGCTCCAGCGAGAAGTTTTCAGCCAGTTCATTGAGAACGGCGTTGGCCTCGGCGGAGAAGGCTGGCACTTCCGGGATGCCGGCGTGGGCGGCCAGGCGCTGGAGCCAGCGCACTTCAACCAGGACGCGGGCACGGATCAGGCCGTACTCGCTGAAAATCGGGCGCAGGGCCTGGGTTTTGCCGGCGTAGCGGCCGTCTACAGGGGAAACCGCAGTGAGCGAAGAGAGCTGCATGGGGTGTTCTCGGACAGTCGGGCAACGAAATGGGGCGCGTATCATACATGAAAAAATCCGCCGGTCCGTCGCCAACTGACCGGCGTATTACGCGTTACAGACTACAAAGCTTTTATTGCGCGACGATTTACTCGCTGCGCATCAACGGATACAGCTCTTTGAGCAGCTTGCGCCGGCTGATCACCAACTGCCAGCGATGCCCGCCGAGCTGGCGCCACAGGCGTGCTGAACGGATACCGGCCAAGAGCAGGGCGCGGATTTTCGAGGCATTGCTCGGCTGTTGCAGGTTGCGCATGTCGCCATGCACCTGAATCCGCTGGCGCAAAGTGCTCAGGGTGTCTTGGTACAGCGCGCCGCACGCGGCAACCACGTTTTCGTGGGCCGGGCCGAAGTGCTCAACTTGCGACTGGATCTGCGGCAGGCGCTTGCCGATGGTGTCGAGCATGTCGTCACGCTTGGCCAGTTGCCGCTCAAGACCGAGCATCGACAGGGCATAGCGCAATGGCTCGCGCTGCAAGGTGCTCGGGTCGCGTTCAAGCGCGCCGATCAGTGCGCGGTAGCCTTCACGCAGATTGATATCGTCGCCGCCGTACACGTCCAGCGTGTCTTTCGGGTCGCGCACCAGCAGGCTGCCGAGCATGCAGCTCAGGCCGGCCTCGTTGGTCTGGCCGGTCTTGGCTATCCGGTCGACCAGCACGGCTGCGAGAAACACGCCGCCCAGCGCCGTCAGTTGCTCCTGAGTCGGGTTCATGCCTGGCCGCTCCACGGCTCGGCGACTTCGATCACGCCGCCGCCGAGGCAGATTTCACCGTCATAGAACACCACGGACTGGCCCGGCGTCACCGCGCGTTGCGGCTCGTCGAACACTGCGCGGTAACCGCTGGCGGTTTTTTCCAGGGTGCAGGCCTGGTCGCTTTGGCGGTAACGCACTTTGGCGGTCAGGCGCAGCGGCTGGCTCAGATCGATCGGGTTGACCCAATAGATTTCCGAGGCGTGCAGGGCGCTGGAGAACAGCCATGGGTGGTTGTTGCCTTGGCCGACGATCAGCTCGTTGTTGTCCAGATCCTTGCGCAGCACGTACCACGGCTCATCGCCCGCATCTTTCAAACCGCCAATGCCCAGGCCCTGGCGCTGGCCGATGGTGTGGTACATCAAGCCGTGGTGACGGCCGATGACTTCGCCTTCGGTGGTTTTGATCTCGCCCGGTTGTGCCGGCAGGTATTGCTTGAGAAAGTCGCTGAAACGACGCTCGCCGATGAAGCAGATCCCGGTGGAATCCTTCTTCTTGGCGGTCGCCAGTTCGTATTTTTCGGCAATGGCGCGGACTGCCGGTTTTTCCAGCTCGCCGACCGGGAACAGGGTCTTGGCGATCTGTTCGCCGCCGACGGCGTGCAGGAAGTAGCTTTGATCCTTGTTCGGATCGAGGCCCTTGAGCAGTTCGGTGCGGCCATCGATGTCACGGCGGCGCACGTAGTGGCCGGTGGCAATCAGGTCGGCGCCGAGCATCATGGCGTAGTCCAGGAACGCCTTGAACTTGATCTCGCGGTTGCACAGGATGTCCGGGTTCGGCGTGCGACCGGCCTTGTATTCGGCCAGGAAGTGCTCGAACACGTTGTCCCAGTACTCGGCGGCGAAGTTGGCAGTGTGCAGTTTGATGCCGATCTTGTCGCACACGGCCTGAGCGTCCGCCAGGTCGTCCATGGCGGTGCAATATTCCGTTCCGTCGTCTTCTTCCCAGTTCTTCATGAACAGGCCTTCCACTTCAACGCCCTGCTCGATCAGCAGGAGAGCGGAAAC
>NZ_JBIUWN010000124.1:0-7689 GCF_044743485.1 Pseudomonas sp. NPDC087614
ACTGAGGTTTGGCCTCCGAGGCCGGTTTCTTTTTGGTCGGCATACATGCTCCTTTTCAACATGTTATGCCCGAACACAAAATTTCTGACAGTCTCTCTTTGCCAGCGATGTGGTCTCCCTGAAAGCCCATAAAGATCTTCAGGCTTTGATACTGACCAGACTCAACAATTGCCCATCCTGCACCCCGAACTGCGCATCCAGTTCAGTCCCGTTGCGCCATTCGCCGGACAGGTCCGTCAACAGGCGCAAACGTACCTGACCCTGTTCAGTCCATTCCAGGACTTCGGCATGCTCGAAGTAAAAGCGTTTTTGCACGATCGGGTACAGCGCTTTGAACAGGCTCTCTTTCACCGAGAATGTCAGCGTGACCAGCAACGCCAATTGATCCCGCGCGCCAGCGGCCATGCGCTGCATTTCCGCCGGAGTGAGGATTTCTCCGGCCAGACGCTCGGCGCGCTCGATGTTGAGCAGGTTTTCCAGATCCATACCCAAGCCGCGCCAATGTTGCTTATTGGCGACAATCGCTGCCGCACGGCCGGTGCTGTGGGTGATCGAGCCGCTGATGTGCGCCGGCCACACGGGGGCCCGGTCTTCGCCAATTGCTGGAACCATGCCACTCCCTTGCAACTGTTGCAGCGCCGCCCGCGCGCAGAGGCGTCCGGCGAGAAACTCGGCCTGACGCTTGGCCACCGAACGCTGAATACTTGGCGGTGGATCGATGGCGCTGCGTTGAAAGTCATCGCCGAGCAGTTGCGACGGATCGAAATGAGTGCTGAGCAGCACCGTGTCGGGCAACGCCGTCGGCAAGGGCCAGTGGGCGTCGAGCGGGGTGCAGCAAGCGGGGAGGGTTGGGGTGAGATTCATGGCGGGCATTTTGCCGGTTAGCCGAGGCAAGGTCGAGATCAATGGTGTGGCCTTCGCGAGCAAGCGTGAAGGCCACACCACGCTCAACGCTGGCTTAACCAAAGATCTTCTGGAAGAACGCTTTCATGTCCGCCCAGGATTTTTCATCCGCAGCCTTGTTGTAACCAATGTCCGGCCCTGCGTGTTCGCCATGACTCAAGCGATCGGCATCCGGATTGGTAAAACCATGCTTGGCGCCCTCCAGACTGACGAACCTGTAGTCAGCCCCCGCCTTGTCCATTTCCGACTTGAACGCGGTGACGTTGTCCGGCGTGACCATGCTGTCCAGCGCACCATGCTCCACCAGAATTTTCGCCTTCACGCTGCCGGGCGTGGCCGGCGTCTTGGTTGCCAGCGCGCCATGGAAACTCACCACACCCGCCAGCGGTACACCTTGGCGCGCCGCGTTCAACACGACGCCACCGCCGAAGCAATAGCCGATGGCTGCGAGTTTGCTCACGTCGGTCTGGGGCTGTTTTTTCAACAAGTCCAAACCGGCAGTGAAGCGTTTACTGGCGGCGTCGGCGTCCTGGGTCGCTGCCTGCATGAACGCCATCGCATCTTTCGGGTGCTCGGTATTTTTCCCTTCGCCGTACATATCAATCGCCAGCGCGCTGTAGCCGAGCTCAGCCAGGTCGCGTGCGCGGCGCTTGGCGTAATCGTTCAAGCCCCACCATTCATGCACCACGACAATGCCGGGACGGGCGCCTTTGATCGCGTCGTCGTAGGCGTAGTAACCCATCAGCTTGCTGCCGTCGGCGCTTTGGTAGGGGATTTCTTCGGTCTTGATCGCCGCGTGGGTGAGGCAGCTTGCGGCCAGCAGGGTGAGGGCGAGGAACAGGCGCATGGTCGGTCTCCATATCGAAAAGTGGTCAGAGCAGCCTAGTCGATTTGGTTCAGGTCAGGTTCAGAGAGTGTTCAGGGGCGGTACAGGACAGGGGCAGTAACCTTGCGCCATACCCAAACAGCACTGTGAAAGAGGAAATACCATGACTCGTTTAAACAAACTGCTGCTGGCATTTACCGTAATGAGCGCCAGTATCGCGGCCCATGCCGACACGACTTCGAACTTCGCCGGCCTGACCTTCGGCCAGACCAGCGACAAGATCAAAAAATCCCATGCCCTGAACGACAACCTCGATCACCCTGACGCCACTGGCGCGATCGACGGCAACAATACCTACGGCGTACGCCTCGGTCAGCAAAACAGTCAGGGTCGCTACTACGCCACCTACGACAATGTGTCGGGTTCGCACAATGGCATTAAACTGCGTCAGGAAAACCTGCTGGGTAGCTACGATCTGTTCTATCCGGTGGGCAACACCACCAAATTGTTCGGCGGTGCGACGGCCGGTTTGACCAAGCTGACTCAGGAATCGCCAGGCTACAGTCGCGACAGTGACATCGGTTATGCGGTCGGCGGCCAGTTCGGTGTTTTGCAGCAAGTGTCGCAAAACACTTCGGTAGAACTCGGTTACCGTTACCTGCGTAGCAACGCCAGCACCGAGATGAGCGAGCGCGGCGGCAGCAAACAGGGTTCGCTGGGCTTGACCAGCAGCGCCCAGACGTACCTGTCGGCCAACTACTCTTTCTGATAGAGCAGTCAGCCTGAATGTGGGAGCGGGCTTGCTCGCGAAAGCGGTGGATCAGTCAATGAAGATGTCGACTGGTACATCGCCTTCGCGAGCAAGCCCGCTCCCACAGGTGTGTTGTTGGAGATTTTGATTTACCCAGGAGAGCGATATGAAACTGTTGGTCGTCGAGGATGAAGCGCTGTTGCGTCATCACCTGCAAACCCGTCTGACGGAGAGCGGTCACGTGGTCGAGTCCGTGGCCAATGCCGAAGAGGCGCTGTACCAGACCGGGCAGTTCAATTTTGACCTGGCGGTGATCGACCTCGGTCTGCCGGGCATGGGCGGCCTCGACCTGATCCGCCAGTTGCGCTCAGGCGCCAAGACCTTCCCGATCCTGATCCTCACCGCGCGCGGTAACTGGCAGGACAAGGTCGAAGGCCTGGCCGCCGGTGCTGACGACTACGTGGTCAAACCGTTCCAGTTCGAAGAACTCGACGCGCGCCTGAATGCCTTGTTGCGACGCTCCAGCGGTTTCACGCAATCGACCATCGTCGCCGGCCCGTTGCTGCTTGATCTCAATCGCAAACAGGCCACCCTCGACGAGCAACCGCTGGCGCTGACCGCCTACGAATACCGCATCCTCGAATACCTGATGCGGCACCACCAGCAAGTGGTGCCCAAGGACCGCTTGATGGAACAGCTCTATCCGGACGATGACGAGCGCGATCCGAACGTGATCGAAGTGCTGGTCGGCCGCCTGCGCCGCAAGCTCGAAGGTCCGGCCGGGTTCAAGCCAATCGACACCGTGCGTGGTCTCGGCTACCTGTTCAATGAGCGCTGCACTTGATTCGTTCCCTTCGCGTTCGATTGATGCTCGCCGCCACCACGTTGGCGGTGTTGTTCATGCTCGCCTTGCTGCCGGCGATGCAAGGCGCGTTCAGCCTGGCGCTGCAGGATTCCATCGAGCAGCGTCTGGCGTCGGACGTCACCACGCTGATCTCCGCCGCACGCATTGAAAACGGCCGGCTGGTGATGCCTACGCAGTTGCCGGATGAGCGCTTCAACCTCACTGACCTGCGCCTGCTCGGTTACATTTATGACCGTTCAGGGCATCTGGTCTGGCGTTCGAAAGCCACCCAGGAAGAGCAGATCAACTACAAACCGCGTTATGACGGCCTCGGCAACGAGTTCGCGCGGATTCGCGAGGCCAGCGGTCAGGAGTTCTTCGTCTACGACGTGGAAGTCAAACTGCTCGGCGGCAAAAGCGCTGCGTTCAGCATCGTTGCCTTGCAACCGGTGCGCGAGTACGAAAGCACCCTTGAAGGCCTGCGCGAAAATCTTTACCTGGGTTTCGGCGCCGCCTTGCTGGTACTGCTGGCGCTGTTGTGGATCGGTCTGACCTGGGGCCTTAAAGCCTTGCGCCAACTCAGTCAGGAACTCGATGAAATCGAAGGCGGCACCCGCGAAAGCCTCACCGAACAACACCCTCGTGAACTGCTGCGACTGACCGGTTCGCTCAACCGCTTGCTGCTCAGTGAGCGCCAGCAACGCAGCCGCTATCGCGACTCTCTCGATGACCTGGCCCACAGTCTGAAAACGCCGCTGGCGGTGCTGCAAGGCGTCAGCGAGGACATGGCTCAACGTCCCGAAGAACGCGATCAGGCCTGGGTGCTGCAAAGCCAGATCGAACGCATGAGCCAACAGATCAGCTATCAACTGCAGCGCGCGAGTTTGCGCAAAAGCGGACTGGTGCGGCATCAGGTGCGCTTGCAACCGGTGCTCAAAAGCCTGTGCGACACGCTGGACAAGGTCTACCGCGACAAGCGTGTGCGGGTGGCATTCGATCTGCCTGAGCATTGTTATGTACCGATCGAGCAGGGCGCCTTGCTGGAGATGATGGGTAACTTGCTGGAAAACGCCTATCGCCTGTGCCTGGGCGAAGTGCGCATCAGCGTGCGCGAGACCCTGGCCGGGGTTGAGTTGTGCGTCGAAGATGACGGCCCGGGCGTACCGCCGGATCAGCGTGCGCGGATTCTTGAGCGTGGCGAGCGGCTGGATCGTCAGCATCCGGGGCAGGGGATTGGCTTGGCGGTGGTCAAGGACATTATCGAGAGTTACAACGCCAAGTTGATGCTGGGGGATTCGCCGATGGGCGGGGCGGCGTTCAGGATTCATTTTCCGGCGGTGTGACAGAAAGACCGCTGCCTTCGGCAGCTCCCGCCAGGTCCGGCATACGTGTAGCAGGAACTGCCGAAGGCTACGGTCTGTTGATTGTGGCGGCTGATCCCCCTCCCTTCATCCCAATTCCTGCCTGATGGGTTTCACTCTACCGCCCGTCTAAAATGCCCCTTTACCTGTCAAAGTTGACAGTATCCAGCCCACCGCATTTGGAGGTCTGATTGCTTCGTTCGCGTTGTTACCTGCGAACTCATCAATCCGGAGACGACTTCCATGAGTGTCGATCAACCAGGCGCCGGTGTATTGGCCAATTTCCCTTTGAAATTCGCCGGGGCCACACCCGGTGTTATCTTCAATCCCGCTCCGCCTGCTGGCGTACCACTGGAAGGGCTGCCGCAGTCGAGTTTCAAAGAGGTCGTCAAACGCGATGGAGTTCGCGAGGGCGCGGTGCAGGCGGTGGTCGATCCGCCGCTGGGTGGCATTTATCTGAACATTGCGCTTTACATGAAGGGCCCGGGGGATCCGCAAGCGCAACTGCTCGAACGCAGACCCGTACCTCCCGCTCAACAGAACGATCCGGTGTATTTCGACATCTATCAGTCCTTGTTTGGCGACGGTTTGCATATCTTTACCTACGAGGTGGAGCGCACCAGTGGCAAAAGCGGCCCTTCGACCGAGTCATGGGCGCTCTACCACCGTGATGTGCCTGGTGGCAACGATGTACACGGCACCGGCGATCACCCCGACCTTTCCATCAACTTGCCCGTGGAGTTGGGTGATCCGCCGCAGATCGGCAAGGACGAAGTCGACAAAGGGGTTGTGTGCACATTGTTCTATCCGTACCTGAGGGCTTACGACCGGATCACCCTGGAGCTGAATCGCGAACGGTTTTCCTACCTCGTACCCACCGGGGTTGACGACCAGCCTTACGACATCACCATTACCCGCGCCATGTTTGAACAGGCTGGCAGCAGTCCACGGTTTACGTTCTCTTACACGGTGGTCGATCAGTTGAACAACCCGACGGACAAACGGCGTTGGTCGAAAATGATTGAGGCGAATGTCGATACGGAGCGTGCCTTTCTCACGGCGCCGGATATCAGTGAAGACCCTGATGACCCGACGGATGATCCTGGCACCATCGATCTGGGCAAGGTGAAAGACTTCCTCTACGTGCTGGTTCACGTGTTCAGACCGCTCTGGGCAGAAGGCGACGTGGTCAGGGTCAGTTACCGCTGTACTCCGCAAACCGGGCCTGCGGTGACGCACAGTGTCGAGGAGTCTGTCGGGCGCTTGTCTTTCACGCACAAATTGAAGGTGCCAGCGGACAAGGTTCTGGCGGACAGCCAGGTGTCAGCGTTTTATGAGCAAGTCAGAGGGGGCGATGTGCTGGCCTCTTCGTTTACCGCCACTGCGCAAGTGTTTGGCATGGCTACAGGGCCAGTAGGAAACATCGATCTGGGGCGTACGCAAAGAGCCAATGGAATCAGCCCGGACGGGACGCGCGCGTATGTTGGGCACGTCGGTGCGATTTCAGTGATCGACACTACAATCAATCGACGGATCGAGACGATTGTCACCCCCAATACAAACTTTTTTACGGGCTTCGTCTTTACCCCCGATGGCGTAAAGATGTATGGCGCGGCGTATGGGACGAATGAAATTCTGGTCATTGATACCGCTTCGAACAGATTAATCAAACGCATCGCGGCTGGAGGGAGTCCGCATTCTATTGTCATGCGGCCGAACGGCGATCAGGTCATCTTTCATACCATCAGTCCAGCCAGCGGGGCGATCAGGGTGATCGATACGGGATCGGATCAGATTATCAACACCTTTGCTACCGGGAGCTATACCAGCGGTGGTGCGATCAGCCCGGATGGACAGCGCTTCTATTATCTCGAATTTGGAATAGGCAATCTGGTTGCGATGGACCCCGACACTGGTCGCCGGCTGGGGTCCAATGGCATGCCGAACAACAGGCTCACTGTTTACGTAACGCCGGATGGTCTGCGGCTTTATCTGCCTTCATTCAATGACACCTCCTTTGCCTTGCTGGAGGTTGAGGCCAGTACCCTGACAGTGCTGCGTACCTTGATTCACCCTTATCGAGCTGATCAATACACAGCAACGTTCAACCCCGAGGGTTCACGGCTCTACCTGTGCGGAGGGTCGTTTCGCAACAATCTGGTGCTGGATACGGCTTCGGGAACGATTGTTCGTACCTTTCAATCCGGGGTTTCATCTAACGGGGTGAGTTGTACGTCTGATGGCAAGCGCTTGTACGTCAGCAACGAGGGAAGCAGCTTCGTTACCGTGGTGGCGGCTGATTGAAAGTGTTTGCTGCACAAGGCGATTGTCCGGGAGCGGGAGCATTGAGGCTGGAACTCACTGCTCCTGCGCCCGATAAGCCCCCGGCGTCAGCCCTGTCCACTTCTTGAACGCCCGGTGAAACGCCGACGGTTCGGAAAAGTCCAACTGCTCGGCGATTTGTTGCAACGACAGATCTGCCCGCCTCAGATGATTTTTGATCTGCCGGAGCATTGTTATGTGCCGATCGAGCAGGGTGCTTTGATGGAAATGGTGGGGAATTTGCTGGAGAACGCGTATCGGCTGTGTCTGGGGGAGGTGCGTATCAGTGTGCCTGAGAGCCTGGCCGGGATTGAGTTGTGTGTTGAGGATGATGGGCCGGGGGTGCCGCCGGATCAGCGGGCGCGGATTCTTGAGCCTTGGGGAGCGGCTGGATCGGCAGCATCCGGGGCAGGGATCGGGTTGGCGGTGGTCAAGGACATTATCGAAAGCTACAACGCCAAACTCGCACTGGGCGATTCGCCGATGGGCGGGGCGGCGTTCAGGATTCATTTTCCGGCGGTTTAGGGGGGGCTGCAGTGCTGGCCCGTGCGGAAGCAAGCTCGCGCCCACATTTGAAATGCATCCCTCTGTGGGAGATTCTATGGTTCATGCCTAGCCCCTAAACCGCTTTAGGGGAGTATTCGCTCTGGTTTTTCAACAGAGCAAATACCACCCGGGCAAG
>NZ_JBIUWN010000125.1:0-7514 GCF_044743485.1 Pseudomonas sp. NPDC087614
ATCTCTCGTTAGCGGGAGGCGAATTCTACAGCGTTACACGCTGCTGTCAACACCTCTTTTTCAACTTCTTTCTGGCTTCGATGAACTGAAGCAACCCACTGCCGAAAACCTCATAACCCATTGAATCTCAAGGAGTTTTCCGTTTCGACTGCGCCGGAAGTGGGGCGAATTATAGGCTTCCAGAATCTGCCGTCAACCGTTAATTTCGCTTTTCTATCAATCACTTGCAGATCGGTTAAAAAACATCCAGATCCGCCTCTAACCAGGATCGAAACACCATTCCTCTATATAGAAGAAATGGTCAGAGCACCCCCTCCTCCTTCAGCGTAGCAACCGCTCCCGCCTCCAAACCCAATACCCGCTGTAATACCTCCAACGTGTGCTCACCCAATAAAGGAGGCGCTCGGCGATACTCGACCGGGGTCTGCGACATCCGAATAGGGCTCGCCACCTGGGGTACCATCCCTGCCAACGCATGCGGCAATTCAATTGCCAACCCCCGCGCCTTGACTTGCGGATCATCAAATACCTGCGACAGATCGTTGATCGGCCCGCACGGCACACCCGCCAGCTCCAACTGGGCCACCCATTCAGCCGTAGTCTTGAACACCGTCGCCTGTCGGATGAGGGGAATCAGCACCGCCCGATTCGCCACCCGCAGCTTATTAGTAGCGAAACGCGGATCATCAGCCCACTGCGGTTGCCCCGCCACTTCCGCGAATTTGCGGAACTGACCGTCATTACCCACGGTAAGAATGAAATCACCATCAGCCGTCGGGAAGTCCTGATAAGGCACGATGTTGGGATGCGCATTGCCAAGACGCTTAGGCGCATTGCCAGTGGTCAGGTAGTTCATCGCCTGGTTAGCCAGGCAGGCCACCTGCACATCCAGCAACGCCATATCGATGTGCTGCCCCCCACCGTCATGATCGCGATGGGCCAGTGCCGCGAGGATCGCCACCGTCGAATAGAGCCCCGTCAGAATATCCGTCAGCGCCACCCCGACCTTCACCGGCCCCGCCCCCTCATCACCCTCGGGCCGACCGGTCAGACTCATCAGTCCGCCCAGCCCCTGAATCATGAAGTCATAACCAGCGCGCTTGGCATACGGCCCGGTCTGACCGAAGCCGGTGATCGAGCAGTAGATCAGATCCGGATTGACTGCCTTCAGCGACTCGTAATCCAACCCATAAGCCGCCAAGCCGCCGACCTTGAAGTTCTCGATCAAGATGTCGGACTTGGCCGCCAGTTCCCGCACAAGTTTTTGCCCTTCAGGGCGGGTGAAGTCGATGGTCACCGATTGCTTGTTACGGTTGGCCGACAGGTAATACGCGGCTTCGGACGTGTTCTCGCCATAGGCGTCTTTAAGGAAGGGCGGCCCCCAGGCGCGAGTATCGTCACCATTGCCCGGGCGCTCGACCTTGATCACCTCAGCGCCAAGGTCGGCGAGGATCTGCCCGGCCCAAGGCCCGGCCAGCACTCGCGATAAATCCAGTACCCGCAGATGCGACAGCGCGCCCATGGTCGCTCTCCTGTTAATAGAACGCCTGCAGACCGGTTTGCGCGCGCCCGAGGATCAGCGCGTGAACGTCGTGGGTACCTTCATAGGTATTCACCACTTCCAGGTTGACCAGATGACGGGCCACACCGAACTCGTCGGAAATGCCATTACCACCGAGCATGTCACGGGCCATACGGGCGATATCCAGCGACTTGCCACACGAGTTGCGTTTCATGATCGACGTGATTTCAACGGCAGCCGTGCCTTCGTCCTTCATACGACCCAGACGCAAGCAGCCTTGCAGCGCCAACGTGATCTCGGTTTGCATGTCGGCGAGCTTCTTCTGAATCAATTGAGTAGCAGCCAGTGGTCGGCCGAACTGCTGGCGATCCAGCGTGTATTGGCGAGCGGTGTGCCAGCAGAATTCGGCAGCGCCCAGTGCGCCCCAGGAAATGCCGTAGCGCGCGGAGTTGAGGCAGGTGAAAGGACCTTTCAGACCGCGCACGTCCGGGAAAATGTTCTCTTGCGGCACGAACACGTTGTCCATCACGATCTCACCGGTGATCGAAGCACGCAGGCCGACCTTGCCGTGAATCGCCGGAGCGCTCAGCCCTTTCCAGCCTTTCTCCAGTACGAAGCCACGGATGTCGCCAGCATCGTCCTTGGCCCACACCACGAACACGTCGGCAATCGGGCTGTTGGTGATCCACATCTTCGCGCCGGTCAGACTGTAACCGCCGTCGACCTTGCGAGCCCGGGTAATCATCGCGCCCGGGTCGGAACCGTGGTTCGGCTCGGTCAGACCGAAGCAGCCGATCCATTCGCCGGACGCCAGTTTTGGCAGGTATTTCTGCTTCTGCGCTTCGGTGCCGAATTCGTTGATCGGCACCATCACCAGCGAGGACTGCACGCTCATCATCGAGCGATAGCCGGAATCGACACGCTCCACTTCACGGGCAATCAAGCCGTAGCTGACATAGTTGAGGCCGCTGCCACCGTATTGCTCCGGGATGGTTGCGCCCAACAGGCCGACCTCCCCCATCTCGCGGAAGATCGCTGGGTCAGTCTTCTCATGGCGGAAGGCTTCGAGGACACGCGGTGCGAGGCTCTGTTGAGCGAACTGCTCGGCGGTGTCGCGGATCATGCGCTCTTCTTCAGTGAGCTGTTGATCCAGCAGCAGGGGATCGATCCAGTTGAAGCTAGCTTTACCGCCCATGAGTGTGTCCTCGCAAATCGGTGAATTAACGTGGCATTGATCCTAGGCGCGGTTCGTCGTCACGGCAAACGAGGATTTCGCATTCTGTTGTGCTAATTTCTCACTCCGAAACGTCGCTAAATGCCTTTTATGCGGCGCATTAGTGAGGTTGATGTACATGCGCAGAAAGATCCCCAGCACAACTGCCCTGATCAGCTTCGAGGCCGCCGCGCGGCACGAGAGCTTTACCAAAGCTGCCGAAGAACTTTCCCTCACCCAAGGCGCCATTTGCCGACAGATCGCCAGCCTTGAGGAGTTCCTCAGCGTAGAACTGTTCCGACGTTCGAGACGTGGGGTGAAGCTGACCGAAGCGGGACTTTCCTACAGCCGCCGGGTGGCAACACAACTCGATGCAGTTGAACGGGATACGCTGTCGGTGATGGGCCAACAGGGGACCAACGTGATCGAACTGGCGGTGGTGCCGACATTCGGTACGCAATGGCTGCTGCCACGACTGAAGGATTTCCAGCTCAAGCATCCGGAAGTGACGGTCAATCTGACCAACCGCACCCGGCCGTTCCTGTTTGCCGACACTGAGTTCGACGCCGCGATCTACTTCGGCGACGCGGATTGGTCGGGTACCGAATCCCACAGGTTGATGGGCGAGAATCCGATGCCGGTGTGCAGCCCCGACCTACTCGGTAACAAGACACACCTGACAGCCCAAGAAATCGCCGATCTACCGTTACTGCAGCAAACCACTCGTCCCTATGCCTGGCGCCAGTGGTTTAACTCCCAGCACTTGAATATCCCTCGCGACATGACAGGCCCGCGTTACGAGCTATTCTCCATGCTCGCCCAAGCGGCCATGCACGACATGGGCATCGCGCTGATTCCGCCCTTCCTGATCCAGCGGGAATTGGGGGAGAAGCGCTTGGTGATTGCCAACCCGCAGGCCCTGTCCAGCATCAAAGCTTATTACCTGATGATTCCGGAGCGAAAGGTCGAATCAGCGTCTCTAAAGGCATTTCGCGATTGGCTGGTGAATCAGGCGAACAGCTACAGCCTTGAAGGATAAAGGCTCTTCGCCGTAGTTGACTCCGTAGTCAGCAAATGAAAAGCGCTACAGATATAAATATTTGTCGCATTTTCACAGACTGTATCCGAAAGTCGTACAGACGTCCCACAAGCGCCTAATGGCGTGGCTTTGAGCCTCTATTCACGACTCATCACTGCCTATTCACGTCACCGATGAGAAAAAATTTCAAATTCAGCCAGAATCCTTGAAAAGCACGGCCTGCAAGGGGTTCAGCCGGTCATCTGCGACATTCGGTCACGGGATGACTTGTAGTTAATTTTCCGTCACCCGTCATAATCCCTTGAAGGGCATAAAGTTCGCCTGCAAAATGCCGCGCCCCGCCTTGATTCGGCGGGATCGTGCTGATCGGCCGCCCCAGTCGCACCATCCGCAGTGCCTGGGTTTACTCAATAAGATCACGCAGGAGATTTGACGTGCACATTGGTGTTCCTCTCGAAACCCAGACCGGTGAAACACGGGTTGCTGCAACCCCGGAAACCATTAAAAAGCTGATCAGCCAAGGTCATAAGGTCACTGTGCAAACCGGCGCCGGCATTAAGGCCAGTGTTGTCGACAGTGCCTATGAAGCGGCAGGCGCAACGATTGGCAGTGCCAA
Organism: Pseudomonas sp. NPDC087614; assembly: GCF_044743485.1. NCBI lineage: Bacteria > Pseudomonadati > Pseudomonadota > Gammaproteobacteria > Pseudomonadales > Pseudomonadaceae > Pseudomonas > Pseudomonas sp. NPDC087614. Next base: position 4,391 of record NZ_JBIUWN010000125.1, read on the forward strand.
TGACGCGTTCGGTGCCGAGCTGATTCTCAAAGTGGTCGCCCCGAGCGACGCCGAGCTGACGCTGATCAAGCGTGGCACGGTGCTGGTGGGCATGCTCAACCCGTTCAATAACGAAACCATCGCCAAAATGGCCGAGTGCGGGATTACCGCGTTCGCCCTGGAGGCGGCACCACGCACCTCGCGGGCGCAGAGTCTCGATGTGTTGTCGTCCCAGGCGAACATTGCCGGCTACAAGGCTGTGTTGCTGGCCGCTCACTACTATCCGCGTTTCATGCCGATGCTGATGACGGCGGCGGGCACCGTGAAAGCGGCGCGCGTGCTGATCCTCGGTGCAGGTGTGGCGGGTTTGCAGGCGATCGCGACAGCGAAACGTCTGGGAGCGGTGATCGAAGCGTCCGACGTACGTCCGGCCGTGAAGGAACAGATCGAATCCCTCGGCGCCAAGTTCGTCGACGTGCCCTACGAGAACGATGAAGAGCGCGAATGCGCCGTCGGTGTCGGCGGTTACGCACGACCAATGCCGGCGAGCTGGATGCAGCGTCAGGCCCAGGCTGTGCACGAGCGCGCCAAGCAAGCTGACATCGTCATCACTACCGCGTTGATTCCGGGCCGCAAGGCACCGACGCTGTTGAGCGCCGATACCGTGGCGCAGATGAAACCGGGGTCGGTGGTCATCGATCTCGCGGCGGCTCAGGGCGGCAACTGCCCGCTGACCGTGGCCGATCAGGTGGTGATCGAGAACGGCGTGACCCTTTGCGGCCCGACCAATCTGGCCGGTGAAGTCGCTGCAGACGCCTCGGCGCTGTACGCGCGCAACCTGTTGGACTTCCTGAAGCTGGTCTTCACCAAAGAAGGCCAGTTCGAAGTGAACCTCGAAGACGACATCGTCGCCGCGTGCCTGATGTGCCGCGACGGCCAAGTCATCCGCAAAAACGCCTAAGCAGGGATTCAGACGATGGAAGAGCTTATCTCCCCCGGTATCTACAACCTGATCATCTTTGTGCTGGCGATTTATGTCGGTTACCACGTGGTCTGGAACGTAACCCCCGCGCTGCACACACCATTGATGGCGGTAACCAACGCCATTTCCGCCATCGTGATCGTCGGCGCCATGCTGGCTGCGGCCCTCACTGTCACGCCACTGGGCAAGACTATGGGCACCCTGGCCGTGGCACTCGCCGCAGTCAACGTGTTCGGCGGCTTCCTGGTCACCCGCAGAATGCTTGAGATGTTCAAGAAGAAAGCCCCGAAAGTAAAAGAAGAGGCGCCATCGTCATGAGCATGAATCTCGTCACGACGCTCTACTTGATCGCGTCGATCTGCTTCATCCAGGCTCTCAAGGGCCTGTCGCACCCCACCACGTCGCGACGCGGCAACCTGTTCGGCATGCTTGGCATGGCGCTGGCGGTGCTCACCACCGTGGGCCTCATCTATAAGCTGGGCGCTGAGTTGGCTACCGCAGGCATTGGCTACGTAATCGTTGGCCTGCTGATCGGCGGCACCGCCGGCTCGATCATGGCCAAGCGCGTAGAAATGACCAAGATGCCTGAACTGGTAGCGTTCATGCACAGCATGATCGGCCTGGCTGCAGTGTTCATCGCGATTGCCGCGGTGGTCGAGCCGCAGTCCCTGGGCATCGTCAAACACCTGGGCGACTCGATTCCTGCCGGTAACCGCCTGGAACTGTTCCTCGGCGCGGCCATCGGTGCCATTACCTTCTCCGGTTCGGTGATCGCCTTCGGCAAATTGTCCGGCAAGTACAAGTTCCGCCTGTTCCAGGGCGCACCGGTACAGTTCGGCGGCCAGCACAAACTGAACCTTGTGCTCGGCCTCGCTACGTTGGGCCTGGGCCTGGCGTTCATGTTCACCGGCAACCTCACCGCCTTCGCGCTGATGCTGGCCCTGGCCTTCGTGCTTGGCGTGCTGATCATCATCCCGATCGGCGGCGCGGACATGCCTGTGGTCGTCTCGATGCTCAACAGCTACTCCGGCTGGGCAGCGGCGGGCATCGGTTTCTCGCTGAACAACTCGATGCTGATCATCGCCGGCTCGCTGGTGGGCTCCAGCGGCGCGATCCTGTCGTACATCATGTGCAAGGCGATGAACCGTTCCTTCTTTAATGTGCTGCTCGGCGGTTTCGGCAATGCGCCGGATGCCGGTGCAGCGGCGGGCTCTAAAGAAGCACGCCCGGTCAAATCCGGCTCGGCTGACGACGCGACCTTCCTGCTGACCAACGCCGACACCGTGATCATCGTCCCGGGTTACGGCCTGGCCGTAGCACGTGCACAGCATGCGCTCAAGGAACTGACCGAGAAGCTGACCCACCACGGCGTCACCGTGAAGTACGCGATCCACCCAGTGGCCGGCCGTATGCCAGGGCACATGAACGTCCTGCTCGCCGAGGCCGAAGTGCCTTACGACCAGGTGTTCGAGATGGAAGACATCAACTCCGAGTTCGGCCAGGCCGACGTGGTGCTGGTGCTGGGCGCGAACGACGTGGTCAACCCGGCCGCCAAGAACGATCCGAATTCACCGATCGCAGGCATGCCGATTCTCGAAGCCTTCAAGGCCAAGACCATCATCGTCAACAAGCGCTCGATGGCCAGCGGTTATGCCGGTCTGGATAACGAACTGTTCTACCTAGACAAGACCATGATGGTTTTCGGTGACGCCAAGAAGGTCATCGAAGATATGGTTAAGGCAGTCGATTGAAACTAATGGCCAAGGATGGCCATCATCCTAACGCCTGCGCACTGAAGACGCGCGCGGCGTCAGAAAACAATTAATGTTCTGGTCATGTGCTCTAGTAGTTGTGGAAAAAATAATAGCGCCTTTAGCTTCCTAAGCAAGAGTGAGAAAATAATGAAAATAAAATCTCTTCAGTTGAGCATTATGTTTTACGCAGGGACTGCCATTCTCTCCGTAGTGGCAGTATTAGTGCTATATGCGCTAATCTCTGGAGAGAAAACCCAGAACTGGATCGGTGATAAAACCCGAGAGGTTTTGGGGGGGGAGGTTAAAGAGCACTTGGAAAACTCTGAAAAAGACTTTCTGATTTTGGCAAAATCCCCAGATTCCACCCGCCGAGTTTTCCGATGAAGCAGATGACCTTCGCCGACGCCGA
>NZ_JBIUWN010000126.1:0-7498 GCF_044743485.1 Pseudomonas sp. NPDC087614
TCCGCATAAATGGCCCCAAAAATCGCGTGCGTGTATGATACACGGCGTCAAGCTAATTAGCTAAATCCGTGGTATTTGGGGTTTTTTTCATGCAAGCGTATCAGCGCGATTTCATTCGTTTTGCCATCGATCGCGGCGTTTTGCGCTTCGGTGAGTTCACCCTGAAGTCCGGGCGCACCAGTCCTTACTTCTTCAACGCCGGCCTGTTCAACACGGGCTCGGCCCTGGCCCAGCTAGGGCGCTTCTATGCCGCAGCCATTGCCGAAAGCGGTATTTCCTTCGACGTTTTGTTTGGTCCCGCCTACAAAGGCATCCCGCTGGCGGCGACCACTGCTGTCGCACTGGCCGAGCATCACGACCGTGACCTGCCATGGTGCTTCAACCGCAAAGAAGCCAAGGCCCACGGCGAAGGCGGCAGTCTGGTTGGCGCTCCGCTGACGGGCGACGTGCTGATCATCGACGACGTGATCACCGCTGGCACCGCGATCCGCGAAGTGATGCAGATCATCGCTTCCCAGGACGGCGCCAAGGCCGCCGGCGTGCTGATCGCCCTGAACCGTCAGGAGCGTGGCAACGGTGAGTTGTCGGCAATCCAGGAAGTGGAGCGCGATTTCGGCATTCCGGTGATCAGCATTGTTTCATTGAACCAGGTGCTGGAGTTCCTCGCTGACGATCCGCAACTCAAGCAGCATTTGCCAGCCGTGGAAGCGTACCGCGCCCAGTTCGGCGTCTGACGGCTTTTTGAAAAACCTGTGGGAGCTTGCTCGCTCCCATAAAGTTCGCGGTGATAAAAAAGCCCCCGTTCAGTCAGGGCTGAACGGGGGCTTTTTGTTTGCGTTCAACGCATTCTTCGCCATTTTTTGAGCAAATTCAGTGTCAATCCGGCATTAAATAGCGCAAATACCAGTACTGCCGTCACCACCATCACGTAAAGCGTGCGGTCGACATCGAAATCCCAAAAATCCAGCCTGCTGGAGCGGATGATCTGCACGGCGGCTGGAAGGTTGACGTAAAACAGCGCTGCAAAAGCGCACGTCAGTGGCAGCGCACAACCGAAAAAAACATCCCGCACCTTCTCCCTGTTGCGCTTTCTCGCTTGCACGCCTGACTGATATTGATCCAGCGACAACGCTTCGTTGAGCTTCGGCCAAGCCAAATTGAACATGAAAGTGGTCAGAGTCAGCAGCAAGCCACTGACCGCGACAATGTCACTGAGCGGCATTGAGCCCGAGCGTCCTGCACAATAAATCGTGGGAGTCTTCACTGATCTCGAACTGCCCGGCACTGCCTTTGCGCTTGGTAATGGGTTTGAAGGTCGGCTCGTTCTGGGTGATCAGCATGTTCAGCTCATCGCGAATCACGTCCGAGCTGATGACCACCAGATAGACATCTTTTGCGTGTCCCGCAGACTCGACGACCGCGCGCATGCTGTGCTGCAGGATTTCGTCGAGCTGATTGCGAAAGCGCGAGACGGTGTTTTTCAGCAGGGTTTTGCTCTGGCTCTGGGTCAACTGAAAAATCGTCGAAATCTGCGATTCAGTCGGCAATGTTTGCCCGAAGTAGCTTTGAATCAGATACAGCAGGCGATCCTGTTTAGCCTCGTCAGCACGGCTGGGCATCCCGCCCTCGACCAGCATTTTCAGGTATTCGGTCAGGCTGGCCTTGGCGATGCGCTGGAGGGCGTGGGCGATTTCCGCGTCGCCGATGCGCAAGGTCTTTTTGACCGGTTCCTTTTGCTCCTGCTCGAAAGCGTCGGCATCGATCGTGAACGAGATCTGCATGGCTCAGGCACCCCGGGGTTATTTTTTGTGCGAGGGCGTAATGACCTCGGCGCTCTTGATACCGGAAGGCTTATCGGTTTCCTGTGGATAGGGATCATTAGGCGCGTCACCTTGTCCGGTCAGGATCTTCCAGCCGTTCAGAACGTGAGCGGTCTTGCGAAACTGCGGGCAGGGCGGCATCGAGGTTTTGGCTTGATTGGAATACTGGTGGCCGCAATCCACGCACTCGTAGGTGCCAGGGGAAACATCACTGCCGTAAGCAACATAGTCTTTTTGCATGGGTAAATCTCCGGGGGATGAGGGGAAGATCCTAGGGAGATTTGTTCTGGGGAGATGTCGGACGTTTCGCTAGTTCTTGTCGGACACTTCTTGCGCACACAAAAAAGATCGCAGGCTTCGCCAGTTCCTACAGTACTTTCGTACTGTGTTGCAGGGGCTGCCGCAGACTGCGATCTATTGTGTTTCAGCTATCAGGGACGCTTGCGATTGCTGATCAGCGTACCCACACCGGTGTCGGTGAAGATTTCCAGCAGGATCGCGTTCGGTACGCGACCGTCGATGATCAGCGAGCTGCCCACGCCACCTTGAACCGCTTCCAGTGCACAGCGGATCTTCGGCAGCATGCCGCCGTAGATGGTGCCATCGGCGATCAGGTCGTCGACCTGTTGGGTGCTCAGGCCGGTCAATACCTGGCCAGACTTGTCCATCAGGCCGGCGATGTTGGTCAGCAGCATCAGTTTCTCGGCCTTCAGCGCTTCGGCGACTTTGCCGGCCACCAGGTCCGCGTTGATGTTGTACGACTCGCCGTTTTCACCCACGCCGATTGGCGCGATCACCGGGATGAAGTTGCCTTTGACCAGCAGGTTCAGCAGCTCGGTGTTGATCCCGACCACTTCACCCACCTGACCGATGTCGATGATTTCCGGTTGGGTCATCTCCGGGGTCTGGCGGGTGACGGTGAGTTTCTTCGCGCGAATCAGCCCGGCGTCTTTACCGGTCAGGCCGATGGCGCTGCCGCCATGACGGTTGATCAGGTTTACGATGCTCTTGTTGACTTGGCCGCCGAGGACCATTTCCACCACGTCCATGGTCGCGGCGTCGGTGACGCGCATGCCATCGACGAAATGGCTTTCGATCGACAGGCGCTTGAGCAGATCACCGATCTGCGGGCCGCCGCCGTGAACAACGACCGGGTTGATGCCTACGGCTTTCATCAAGACGATGTCGCGGGCGAAGCCGGTTTTCAGCTCCTCGCTTTCCATCGCGTTGCCGCCGTATTTGATCACCAGGGTCTTGCCGACATAACGTCGGATGTAAGGCAACGCTTCGGACAGGACCTGGGCGGTGTGGGCGGCGGCTTCGCGTTCGAGGGTCATTCAGGGCTCCGGGTGAATCAGAACGGTAGTTGGAGATCAGGTGCAACGCGTTTCAGTTGGGCGTGGAACACATCCTTGATGCGCGCAAGTTCAGCCTCGTCATCGGCCTCGAAGCGCAGCACCAAAACCGGTGTGGTGTTGGAGGCGCGCACCAGGCCCCAGCCTTTGGCGTAGTCGACTCGCACGCCGTCAATGGTGGTCAGGTCGGCGCCTTCGCCCCATTGTGCGTCGTGCAATGCATCAATGATGCTGAATTTGCTCTCTTCGGTCACATGGATATTGATTTCCGGCGTAGAAATATCATTCGGGAAGGTCGCAAACAGCTCCTCCACCGTGGATTTTTCCTTGCTGAGGATCTCCAGCAGCCTTGCGGCACTGTAAATACCATCGTCGAAACCGAACCAGCGCTCCTTGAAGAAAATGTGTCCGCTCATCTCACCGGCCAATAGAGCACCGGATTGTTTCATTTTCTTTTTGATCAACGAATGACCGGTCTTCCACATGAGCGGTCGACCGCCGTATTCCTTGATCAGCGGTACGAGGCGGCGGGTGCATTTGACGTCGAAGATGATTTGCGCATCAGGGTTGCGCGCCACCACGTCGCGGGCGAACAGCATCAGCAGGCGATCGGGGTAAACGATGCTGCCGGTGTTGGTCACCACGCCGACGCGGTCACCGTCGCCGTCGAAGGCCAGACCGATGTCGGCGTTGGTTTCCTTGACCTTGGCGATCAGGTCGACGAGGTTCTCAGGCTTGCCCGGATCCGGGTGATGGTTGGGGAAATTGCCGTCGACTTCACAGAACAGCGGGATGACTTCGCAGTTCAGCGCTTCGATCAGTTGCGGAGCGATCACGCCGGCCGCGCCGTTGCCGCAGTCGACCACGACCTTCATGCGGCGGGCCAGTTTGATGTCCTGGACGATTTCGGTGTTGTAACGGTCGAGGATTTCGACCTCGGTGACGCTACCCGGGCCGCTGCTCAGATTGTTGGTCTTGAGGCGTTCGTGCAAGGCCTGGATCTGTTCGTTGGCGAGGGTGTCGCCGGCGATCACGATCTTGAAGCCGTTGTAGTTTGACGGGTTGTGGCTGCCGGTGAGCATCACCCCGGATTTGCCGGCCAGGACGTTGGCGGCATAGTAAAGCGCGGGGGTCGGCACCAGGCCAACATCACTGACGTGGCAGCCGCTTTCGGCGATACCGCGGATCAGTTCTGCAACCAGCTCCGGACCGGACAGGCGGCCATCGCGACCGACGCAAACGTTCGGCTCGCCTTGGGCCAGGCTCTGCGAACCGATGGCGCGGCCGATCCAGTAAGCTGTTTCGGCATTGAGGAATTGCGGCACGGTGCCGCGAATGTCATAGGCGCGAAAGATGCTGTCGGGTAGTTTCGGGGCAAGCTTGGCGGGGGTGCTCATCTGCGGAAGTGCTCCATCTCGAAAGTGGCAGGACAGACCGACGATTCACTCGGCGGCAGGCTCAAACTGAAGGGTATGACGGCGTTTTTCACAGAGAGTTCGTGGTGTGAAAGGGCCATGACACCCCGGCGGGCGTGGCTTTCGGCCGGCAAAACCTTGATTTACGGTGTTAAAACCTGTCGTTGAAAATGCACAAATTTCCCCTGCAGGAGCCGCCTGCGGCAGCTCCTGCAGAGGCGTATCAGTGCTGGTTACTTGGTGCCGGTGTGGCCAAACCCGCCAGTGCCGCGTTCGGTTTCGACGAACTCTTCAACCATTTCGAAGTGCGCCTGCACCACCGGCACCAGCACCAGTTGCGCCAGACGTTCGCCGACGGTCATGGTGAAGTCGGTCTGGCCACGGTTCCAGCAGGACACCATCAGCGGGCCCTGGTAATCGGAGTCGATCAGCCCGACCAGGTTGCCGAGAACTATGCCGTGCTTATGGCCCATGCCCGAGCGCGGCAGGATCAGCGCGGCGAGATTCAGATCACCGATGTAAACCGACAGACCGGTAGGGATCAGCACGGTTTCACCCGGTTTGATCACGATGTTCTGTTCCAGCATGGCGCGCAGGTCGAGGCCGGCGGAGCCCGGGGTGGCGTATTGCGGCAGCGGGAATTCGGTACCGATGCGTGGGTCGAGAATCTTGGCTTGCAAAGCGTGCATGTAAATTAAACCTGGTTCAGACGTTCGGCGATAAAAGTGACCAGTTGGCGAGCGATCTTGCTCTTGCTGGTCTGGGCGAAAACCGTGGCGTGCAGCTCACGGTCAATCACGCTGCAGGCGTTTTCTTCGCTGTTGAAACCGATGCTCGGGTTGGCGACGTCGTTGGCGACGATCAGGTCGAGATTCTTGTCCTTCAGCTTGCGTGCAGCGTAGTCGAGCAGGTGTTCGGTTTCGGCGGCGAAGCCGACACTGAACGGACGATCGGGGCGGGTCGCGATGGTGGCGAGGATATCCGGGTTACGCACCATTTGCAGGACGAAGCCGTCACCGCTCGTAGGATCTTTCTTGAGTTTTTGCGGGGCGACGACTTCCGGACGGTAGTCGGCCACCGCTGCAGAGGCGATGAACACGTCGCAAGGGATTGCGGCTTCGCACGCGGCGAGCATGTCGCGGGCGCTGACCACGTCGATGCGCGTGACGCGATCCGGGGTCGGCAGATGCACCGGGCCGCTGATCAGCGTGACGCGGGCGCCGGCTTCCACCGCCGCTTCGGCCAGGGCAAAGCCCATTTTTCCGGAGCTGTGGTTGGTGATGTAGCGCACCGGGTCGATGTTTTCCTGAGTCGGACCGGCGGTGATCACCACATGTTTGCCGGTCAGCGCCTGGCGCTGGAAGCAGTCCGCGGCGCATTGGGCCAGATCGGTGGCTTCCATCATGCGGCCCATGCCGACATCGCCGCAGGCCTGGCTTCCGGAGGCCGGGCCGAAAGTCTTCAGGCCACGGCTCTCCAGCCGTTGCAGGTTGGCCTGGGTCGCCGGGTCGCGCCACATCGCTTGATTCATTGCCGGAGCGACAGCCACGACGGCGTCGGTGGCCAGCACCAACGTGGTCAGCAAATCATTGGCAATACCTTGAGCCAGGCGCGCGATCAGGTCGGCGGTGGCCGGGGCGATCAACACCAGATCAGCCCATTTCGCCAGCTCGATGTGGCCCATCGCCGCTTCGGCGGCCGGGTCGAGCAAATCCAGATGAACCGGGTGCCCGGACAAGGCTTGCATGGTCAGCGGGGTGATGAACTCGGCGCCGCCGTGGGTCATGACTACGCGCACTTCGGCGCCCTGGTCGATCAGGCGACGAACCAGATCAGCGCTCTTGTAGGCCGCAATACCGCCGCCGACGCCCAGAACGATGCGTTTCCGATACAGCCGCTGCATAGGTCTGCCTTTCATATCGTGGGTGACATACGTGGCGAAACCCCCTCCCCAGGGTGAATTCGCCCGCAAAAAAGATGGGCTACGATATCACAGCGACCGCTATGGAACAGCGGCGCCCACAGACAAGGAAGCGCTATGAGTATTCGTGATTGGCCTGCGGCGGAACGGCCGCGGGAAAGGTTGTTGGAGCATGGGGCGGCGAATCTTTCGGACGCTGAGTTGTTGGCCATTTTTCTGCGGACCGGATTGCCCGGAATAAGCGCGGTGGATCTGGCACGACAACTGTTGACTCGGTTCGGCAGCCTGCGTTTGCTGCTTGAGGCCGATCAGGAAGCATTCAGCAAACAATTAGGCCTGGGGCCTGCGAAGTTTGCTCAGTTGCAAGCGGCTCAAGAAATGAGCAAGCGTCATCTGGCCGAGCGATCACGGCAGAAACCGGCACTGGAAAGCCCTCAAATCGTTCGTGATTACCTCAAATCCATGTTGCGCCACGAGCCTCACGAAGTGTTTGGTTGTCTGTTTCTGGACTCCAAACATCAGGTGCTGACATTCGAGGCGCTGTTTCGCGGCTCGATCGACAACACCAGCGTGCATCCCCGGGAAGTGGTGAAGCGCGCCTTGGCAAACAACGCAGCGGCCGTGATCCTGTGCCACAACCACCCGTCAGGAAACTCTGATCCCAGTCAGGCGGATCGGCTGCTGACCAAGCGCTTGCAAAAGGCATTGGAGCTGATTGATGTGCGGGTGCTGGATCACTTCATCGTCGGCGACGGGGAGCCGTTGTCGATGGCGGAGAGTGGCTGGATGTAAATCTGGCGGGGCGATGCAAGCCCCCTGTGTGCGGGCTTGCTCGCGAAGGGGTTGTATCAGTCAATAAACGTGTTGGCTGATCCGGCACCTTCGCGAGCAAGCACGCTTGTATGGTAGGACTTGAAGGGAGGAGGAGGGACAAGGCTCGATTCTGACTGTTAGCGCAGTACAGACCGTGGGAGATTTCACCCTCCT
>NZ_JBIUWN010000127.1:0-7313 GCF_044743485.1 Pseudomonas sp. NPDC087614
GGCAATCTGATCGTTTTTGATCGGTCTACCGCTTTCAAAATTGGATGAGGTTGAAGTTGGCCGGAAATACAGGGCTACTTCAGACCATCCCTAGAAAAAGCATTCACCAAAATTCGCTCATCATCTGGTAATGAACGATGCGAATTGCACCTGACAAGTGCGTCGAACACTAAAGAAGCTGCGGATTTTGGAATATCCATGCTTGGATCTCGCCAAGTTCATGAAGACAGCGACCGCTCATATATAAAATTAGTTCTCCCTTGGGACTTCATTGCATCAGACGAGGGGCTGACTACGTATAGGGCCTGGGTAAAATACCTATGCAACCAAGTCGAAGCAGAGCATGGTTACGGTGGATTATCAACGACACTTCCGTTCGACTATGATACCTACATGCCTATCGAGTTTGAACTCGCTCAAAAATACACCGGCCTAGATGTTGATTCAATGCCTCACAGCTTGGCATCCGAGCTTGCCGATCATATAAAAGGCGTTAACTGGCAAACCATAATCGGGAATTCGTTTATTGCGAAGCTTGGCGGTGAACCAGCTTTGCGGCAGAAGCTAAGCAACCGTAGCGACATTGATTTTGTCAACTATGACAATGGACTGATTATTCAAGCAGGTGTTTACCCGCAACTCGGCGCCGAAGGAAGAGATGAGCTCGATGCTTACATTGCAGTAAATAAAATATTAAAATCCGTGCGCATTCCAGAACCGGATCAAATTCATCACTACTCTCCTCATGGAAATTGCTTCGAGGAGGAAAGTACCAAACAATGGTACGCCCGCTTTGATCGGGAATGAATTATCGACTACCCATTTCGCATAGAGTCAATTTAATCAGATATAGATTAATAACATGAAACAGAGACAAAAATTTTACAGTGAAAATCACTTCAGCACTTTTATGAGTGCACATGACGAAGCTCACGATTTTTATCGCACAAGAAAGTTCAAATCAGACTCGCTCGAAGAAGAGGAAGTGCTTCGCTCCAGGTTTTTCCAGAGACTGACCTTGAATAAGCTGTTAGCGACGTACACGGCAGGAAGAGAGATATCCGAACTATCTCCACTGCTCGAGGATGTGATCGAAAAATACGAAATATATCAGGACAAACTGACAAAGAACGAACAGATTCCTGAAATATCACCGTTGGCGATCAGCGACTACCCCTACCAATATGAAGAATGCGTTCAAGTTATAGGGTTTTGTATTTTATTACATCGCACAGACCTCCTAAAACGATTTGTGGTACTAATAGACAACGCTGGCTATAAAGGCACCGATACGCTCTATGAGGATTTGCTTTGCAAGGTTTTACCTGGCAGGCACGACATCGAGCAGTGGTATCATGACGTTTATTCACCCTTGGTACAGGCGATTTATTCGGAAACGGCAGAAGAGGCTACCCAACATCTTAAAAATTATTGTAGCCATTGGTATACGGCGTTCAAACAAGCTCCTTGGCACGACACTCATCATCAAGGGGAAGACGGTAACTATGTAAGTTATTGGGCTATCGAAGCAGGAGCTATCGCTTTTTTTGTACGGCATAGACGACAGCAAAATAGATCATATGGTTTACCCGAAAGACTTGGTTCAGTACGCACGAAACAATCGAGCGAGATACGAGTCCCAGGTTGTTAACCTGAGCGCGAAAAGAAATAATATATTCAAAGTTTACGACCAAGGAAGAAACATAAACAAAAGGCAAAAATACTATAGCGAAAGCCACTATAGAACCTTCTTGAAAGAATACGACGAAGTTATTGATTTTTGCAAAACCAATAAATTTGAATCAGATTCTCCAGAACAAGAAGCGTCGCTTCGAGCACGCCATCTTCAGGGCCTTCAGCTTGAAAAAATCTTCGCCTGCTATACGGCGGGAGAGAAAATAGAAATCCTCATTCCGTTGCTTGAGGAACTGATAGAGAAATACCAAAGGAAAGGCATGCAACGCAACAGTTCGGCGGCCTCCTCCGGATCCAGCCACCCGAAAAGAGCTGAAAAGCCTGCCAACAAAGACTCGTCGGTAGCGGCGAAGGGCAAGGATGGCGCTAGCGGCACACATTCCAACCAAGTCGAAGCCTCCAAAGTAGGGCTTCAGGCTCCTTCCAGCATTTTGAATGAAGGTTTGGGAGTGAGCGGCGAACACATTGCGGACTACATCTGTGCAGTGGAGTTTGGCTGGGGCAAGGATTGGGACGGGCATGACAAGGGTGCTGATGGGAAGTGGCTCGAGGGTGAACCTAGTGCCAGTAAGTTGGGGAAACTTTCCGCAGGCGGAAGTCCTAAGGCTAGCCACGTACTGTACAAGCTAACGGATGGTGCGAACGGAACAGGCATCGATGCGGTGTGGCGAGCCGATCCGGCAAATAACGAAGGTAAGAAATTTGCCATCGTGGAAGCGAAGGCAAGCCGTGACGAAGATGCACCTAAATTCATGCGTAAACCTAATAACACCCGACAACCCGGCATCAGCTCGAAGCTGGGTATATCGGGTGCCACTGACCCTACAGAATTACTCGAACCAATTGAATCAGACGCCTCATCGACTCAGGTTAAAAACAAGAGCGCCGTGAGCAGCGGAAAGAGAAATTCAGTTAATACCAAGAATGAAGATTTCACTAAAAGAAAAAGAGACATCTTGGTTCAAATGAGTAGTGAGTGGATAGTGAAAAATATTGCTAAAGCCGTGTCTGGAAGAACCACGACAGCTCAAGTAATGAACTCCTATAGCCGCCATCTATTCTACGCTCCACTATTTCACCCAAGCTTGAGTCCAAAGGATCATGCCAGTGCCCAACTAGGCACACTAGAAGAGAGTACTCATCAAAACCACAAGGCCTTCCATTACCCGGAACACGAGGTAAAAGCCTTCGTAAATAAGCGAAAAAAATCTTTGGCTAAAAAATACGGCGCATTAGACTCGCTCAAACTCGAGGCCTGACCAGATGAACAAAAGACAGAAATTTTTCAGCGAGCATCAATACAATAAATTCCTCAAAGAACACGACGAAGTAATTGAATTCTTTGAAACAAACACCTTCCAATCTGACTCACCAGAAGAAGAAGCAACGTTGCGCGCAACATACTTCAAGCAACTTGCACTAGACCGAATCTTCGCCGCATACACAGCAGGGCAAGAAATAGAAACTTTAATACCTTTGCTTGAAGATTTAATAGTCAAATACGAAACTAGGCAATCGACACTCGCCACATATCACAAGACGCCTGACATTTCGCCGCTAGCGATAAGTGATTTGCCTGATGAATATGAAGAGTGCGTTCAAGTTATAGGACTTTGCATACTCCTACATCGCAAAGACCTACTTGAACGCTTTGTAAAACTGATAGATCAAGCTGGTTACGCCGGGGATGACACCTTATACGAGGACCTCCTCTCAAAGGTACTTCCGAGTCGACACGATGTGGATCAGTGGTTTCACGATGTCTATTCACCTCTCGTACAGGCTATCTACGCAGACAGCAAAGAGGAAGCAGCGAAGCTTCTGAAAAAATACTGTAGTCAATGGTACCCCGCTTTTAAGCAAGCTCCATGGCATGACTTGCACCTACAGGGGGAGGATGGAAATTACGTAGGGTACTGGGCAATAGAAGCAGGAGCAATTGCGTTTTTATATGGAATAGACGACAGCAAAATAGATCACATGGTTTATCCAAAGGACCTAGTGGAATATGCCCGAAACTATCAGCCAACTAATGAATCTCAAGTAGCTCGCATAGATGCGGGGCAACCATGCAGTATGTCTGGCTACTGGTTCACACCGGCGCAAGCGAACTCAAGACGTCACTTCCTTCAAGGTGAAACGATGCCGAGTTTCAGTAATTCAAAATGGGGCGAAACTATCTGGTACTGGTCAGGCGAAGAATAACCTATTCGCTCAGCACTTATTTTAAGGCGCTGAGCGAATCAGGCAGAACACAAACGTAAAGCTTAACATTTACTATTACTCTGCGGAGACTTGGTCATCGTAACCAAGTTCAGGCATAAAGATACGCGAAAAAGACAAGAATTCTTTAGTGACGCCCATTACGAGAGTTTCCTGAGAGAGTACGGCGAAGCTAGTGAGCTTTTAAAGACACCGAAATTCAAGTCTGACACACCCGAAGGTGAAGCGACACTTCGCTCAAGATTTGCTCAGCGCTTAGCACTTCGAAAGCTAATGGCCATGTATACAGCAGGCGAAGAAATATCCTCGCTGGTTCCTCAGCTTGAATATCTAGTTGAAAAATATGAGATCCGGCAGGCCGCACTAGCCGTATCTGAACAATCTTCTGAAATTACACCACTCGCAATAGACGATTGGCCACACGAATATGAGGTGTGCGTGCAAGTTATAGGCCTTTGCATTCTATTACATCGCACAGACCTGCTTAAGCGCTTTGTTAAGTTGATAGATAATGCTGGTTATGCGGGCGACGATACATTGTACGAAGATTTACTCTGCAAAATATTACCCGGCAGAGCTGATGTAGACCAATGGTACCATGATGTTTATTCTCCATTAGTGCAAGCTACATATGCAAAAACAAAAGAAGAGGCCACAAGTTTTTTAAAAAAATATTGCAGCCAATGGTATCCGGCGTTTAAACAAGCTCCTTGGCATGATACTCACCTGCAAGGCGAAGAAGGAAATTATGTCGGATACTGGGCGTTCGAGGCAGGAGCTATCGCATTTTTATATGGGATAGATGACAGCAAAATGGATCACATGGTTTATCCAAAGGACTTAGTCGAATACGCCAGAAATGTGGCCATTCGATTGGAGCAGAATACTCATGAACATACGACAGACACTCTTTAGCGCCGCACGCTATGAAAATTTCCTCAGGGAATATGATGAGCTTCTAAATTTATTCTCAACAAACAAATTCAAATCAGACTCTGCGTTAGAGGAAGCATCTCAGCGCGCCAGATATTTCCAGACGCTCGCTTTGGAAAAGCTACTCGCCACCTATACAGCGGGTAAGCGTATAGAGAAACTTATTCCTATACTTGAAGAACTGGTAGAGAAATATGAAATTCGCCAAAAGACTTTGGCCGAGTATTTAGGCGTGCCGAACATTTCTCCTCTGGCAATCGATGACTGGCCCAATCAGTACGAAGAAGCCGTTCAAGTCATCAGTCTTTGCATACTTTTACATCGGACTGACCTGCTCCTACGCTTTGTCAAACTCATCGACGACGCAGGATATGCAGGTGATGACACTCTTTATGAGGCTTTGCTCAACAAAGTTATTCCACATCGGCACGACATAGATGAGTGGTATCACGACGTCTATACACTACTTATCCAAGCAATCTACAGCGACACCAAAGGCGAACCGCCTAAAATTCTTAAAAAATACTGCCAGCAATGGTATCGAGCCTTCAAGCAAGCACCTTGGCACGACTCCCATCTTCAAGGAGAGGAAGGAACTTACGTAGGGTATTGGGCATTTGAAGCAGGCGCTGTTGCCTTTCTGTATGGTATTGACGACAGCAAAATTGATCACATGGTCTACCCCAAGGATCTCGTCGAGTACGCGAGATCGCAAGCCAAAAAGCCTTAAATCTAAACTACGATATTCGTCACGGACATGACACTTGAAAATACGGCAGAAATATCTTACTGAATTACATTACGAAAACCTCCTGACAAACTACGAAGAAGAATTCGAATTCTGGAAGGACAAACTATTCACAGCAGACTCTCCTGAACAAGAGAAGTCTCTACGAGCCAGGAATTTTAAAAACCTCCACTTGGAGCACGTCTTTATGCTCTACACCGCTGGAGAGGACATACAAAGTCTGGTTCAGCCTCTGAAATTGCTGATTGCCAGTTATGAAGAACTCCAAAAATATCAGGCCACTTATGAACAGATACCTAACATCACTCCTCTGATTATTGATGACTGGCCAGATGAATATGAAGAATGCCTGCAAGTCATAAGTTTGTGCATCTTGTTGCACCGCACTGATTTGCTAAAACGTTTTGTCTTTTTAATCGACAGTGCAGGATATGCCGGCACGGACACTCTTTACGAAGACTTGCTGATCAAGGTTTTACCTGAGCGGGCGGATATCGATCAGTGGTATCACGATGTTTCCACGCCGCTGATACAGGCCATTTACGCTGAAGATAGGAATGAGGCTTCCAGTTTTCTAAGCAATTACTGCGAGAACTGGTATTCCGCCTTTGAGCAGGCGCCATGGCATGACACGCACCACGACGGCGAGGAAGGAAGTTACGTCGGATATTGGGCTTTCGAAGCGGGTGCCATTGCTTACTTATACGGCATCGATGACAGCAAAATAGACCACATGATCTACCCTAAGGATTTGGTCGAATATGCCAGAAACCATCAACTTTCTAATAATCCAAGGGCGCCCGTTTAGATGCTGGCCTACCCTGTAGTCATGACAGGAAATTGGTTTACGCCGGCGCAAACCGACTAAAGCAAGCGGAGGTGTAGAGACGTGAAAAAGAGACAAAAATTCTTCAGCGATACTCATTACAAGAACTTCCTGAGAGAGCACGACGAAGTTATAGATTTCTTGAAAACAAACACCTTTGAGTCAGACTCCCCTGAGGAAGAGGCAGCACTTCGCTCTCGGCATTTGCAAAAACTCGCGCTTGACCGGCTTTTGGCAGCTTATACTGCGGGCGAAGAGATCACTTCACTACCTCCCCTCTTAAGTGACTTGATTGACAAGTACGAGACCAGACAAGCAAAACTTGCGATATTCGAAAACACTCCTGAAATATCACCACTCGCGATTGATGACTGGCTCTACCTATATGAAGAGTGCGTACAAGTTATAGGCTTCTGTGTATTACTGCAGCGTACCGACCTTCTTAAGCGCTTTGTAAAGCTAATGGACGATGCGGGCTATATCGGCGGTGATACTTTATTTGAAGACCTGCTAATTAAATTATTACCCGACAGAATAGATGTGGACCAATGGTTTCACGATATCTATACCCCTTTAGTTCAGGCCATCTACGCAGACAGCAAAGAGGAAGCATCCTCGCGCCTAGAGCAATACTGCTGCCAATGGTATTCAGCATTTGAACAAGCCCCATGGCACAACTTACATCTGCAGGGAGAAAATGGAAACTACGTCGGTTACTGGGCTATAGAGGCTGGAGCTATTGCATTTCTATACGGTATAGACGACAACAAAATCGATCACATGATCTACCCCAAGGAAAACTCTGAAAAAGACTTTCTGATTTTGGCAAAATCCCCAGATTCCACCCGCCGAGTTTTCCGATGAAGCAGATGACCTTCGCCGACGCCG
>NZ_JBIUWN010000128.1:0-7291 GCF_044743485.1 Pseudomonas sp. NPDC087614
TGCCCGGGTGGTATTTGCTCTGTTGAAAAACCAGAGCGAATACTCCCCTAAAGCGGTTTAGGGGCTAGGCATGAACCATAGAATCTCCCACAGGGTCTGTGTTGCCACAAATGTTGTGTGCTCAGCAGATTCACTGTGGGAGCGCTCGCGAAAGCGGTCCTTCAGGCAATAAAGATTTTCAGCCGTCAGACCAGCGGCTCATCCGCCTTCTTGTGCTTCCAGCTGTCATTGCCCGGCAGGATCAGGTTCAGCGCAATCGCCACCACCGCGCATAGCGCAATGCCTTTGAGGCCGAAGTCGTCAGGCCCGGTGCCCGTGCCGACCAGCACGCCGCCAATCCCGAACACCAGCGTCACCGAAACGATCACCAGATTGCGCGCCTCGGCCAAGTCGATCTTGTGACGGATCAGGGTGTTCATCCCCACCGCCGCGATCGAACCGAACAACAGGCACAGAATCCCGCCCATCACCGGTACAGGAATGCTCTGCAGCAGCGCGCCGAACTTGCCGACAAACGCCAGGCTGATGGCGAAAATCGCCGCCCAGGTCATGATTTTCGGGTTGTAGTTCTTGGTCAGCATCACCGCGCCAGTCACTTCGGCGTAGGTGGTATTCGGCGGGCCGCCGAACAGTCCCGCAGCGGTAGTGGCGATGCCATCACCGAGCAGGGTGCGGTGCAGGCCCGGCTTCTTCAGATAGTCGCGACCGGTCACGCTGCCGACCGCAATCACGCCGCCGATGTGTTCAATCGCAGGCGCCAACGCGACCGGAACGATGAACAGAATTGCCTGCCAGTTGAACTCCGGCGCCGTGAAGTGCGGGATGGCAAACCAAGGGGCAGCGGCAATCTTCGCGGTATCGACCACGCCGAAATAGAACGCCATGGCAAAACCGACCAGTACGCCGGAAATGATCGGCACCAGGCGGAAGATGCCTTTGCCGAACACCGCCACGATCAACGTGGTCAGCAGCGCTGGCATCGAGATCATCATCGCGGTCTGGTAGTGGATCAGTTCGGAACCGTCGCCGGCCTTGCCCATTGCCATGTTCGCGGCAATCGGCGCCATGGCCAGGCCGATCGAAATGATCACCGGGCCAATCACCACCGGCGGCAGCAGACGGTCGATGAACCCGGTGCCTTTGATCTTCACGGCCAGGCCCAGGAAGGTGTAGACGAAACCGGCCGCCATCACGCCGCCCATGGTCGCGGCGAGGCCGAACTGGCCCTTGGCGAGAATGATCGGCGTGATGAACGCAAAGCTCGACGCCAGGAACACCGGCACCTGACGCCCGGTGACGATCTGGAACAGAATCGTCCCAAGACCTGCGGTGAACAGTGCCACGTTCGGGTCAAGGCCCGTGATCAGCGGCATCAGCACCAGGGCGCCGAAAGCCACGAACAGCATCTGCGCGCCGGACAACACCGTGCGCCAGAGCGGATCGTTGAACTCTTGCTGCATGGTCACGCGTCCTTCTGCTTGGTGCCGAAGATCTTGTCACCGGCATCGCCCAGCCCTGGGATGATGTAACCGTGTTCGTTCAAGCGTTCATCGATGGACGCGGTGTAAATGGTCACGTCCGGGTGAGCCTTTTCTACGGCGGCGATGCCTTCCGGCGCGGCCACCAGCACCATGGCGCGGATGTCCTTGCAACCGGCCTTCTTCAGCAGGTCGATGGTCGCGACCATGGAACTGCCGGTGGCGAGCATCGGGTCGATGATCATGGCCAAACGTTCGTCGATTTCCGGAACCAGTTTTTCCAGATAGGTGTGTGCTTGCAGGGTTTCTTCGTTGCGGGCAACGCCCACAGCGCTGACCTTGGCGCCCGGGATCAGGCTCAGCACGCCTTCAAGCATGCCGATGCCGGCGCGCAGGATCGGCACCACGGTGATCTTCTTGCCAGCGATTTTCTCCACCGACACCGTGCCGCACCAACCGGCAATGTCGTAGGATTCCAGCGGCAAATCTTTTGTAGCTTCGTAGGTCAACAGTGCGCCGACTTCCTGAGCAAGCTCGCGGAAATTCTTGGTGCTGATGTCGGCGCGGCGCATAAGACCGAGTTTATGACGGATCAGCGGATGGCGGATCTCAAGGATGGGCATGGGAAAGGCTCCGGCGGCGGGCAAAAAAACCGGCCTAGATTAATCTATCCGAGGGTGATGTCCTATAGGACATCGAGTACGTTAGTCCATAAAGGCTTGATCTGGCCTCGCTTGATGCGTACCTTTGCCCGCTTTTCCTGATTCCGCCACCCCTTGGAGAGCACCATGTCCGCTGATCTCGAGCATATCCGTCAAATCATGCGAGAGGCTGACTGCCTGTACACCGAGTCTGAAGTCGAGGCGGCCATCGCCCGCGTCGGTGCACAAATCAACGAACAACTGGCTGATAGCAATCCGGTGGTGTTCTGCGTGATGAACGGTGGCCTGATCTTCTCCGGCAAACTGCTGACTCATCTGAGTTTCCCGCTGGAAGCGTCCTACCTGCACGCCACCCGCTATCGCAACGAAACCAGCGGCGGCGACCTGTTCTGGAAAGCCAAGCCGGAAGTCTCGTTCATCGACCGCGACGTGCTGATCATCGACGACATCCTCGACGAGGGTCACACCCTGGGCGCGATCATCGACTTCTGCAAACACGCTGGGGCGCGCAAAGTGCACACCGCCGTGCTGATCGACAAGGATCACGACCGCAAAGCGCGTCCTGACCTGAAAGCCGATTTCGTCGGCCTGCCGTGCATCGACCGTTACATCTTCGGTTACGGCATGGACTACAAAGGCTACTGGCGCAACGCCAACGGGATCTTTGCCGTCAAAGGCATGTAACCCACGCCTTGATCTAACGGCGGGAACGGGCTTGCTCGCGAAGGCGTCGTGTCAGTCAATATCATTGACAAGGGACACACCGCTTTCGCGAGCAAGCCCGCTCCCACAGTTGTTTGGTGTGCGCTGATCGATTTTCATACACCCCATGCTAGAGTGCTCGGCCCCGCCCCCGGAGCCTGTCATGAGCCTCTTGATCCGCAGCTTTGCCGCCCTGTTGCTGACCCTAAGCCTGCCTCTGGCCGCCGCGCCGATGCACAGTCAATTCCTGCCGCCGGACGACCTGACCCTGCGCGCTGCCGCGCCCGAACAGCAGCAACTGCTGCAAGTGACCGACTATTCGGTGGTCGTGGGGGCTCAACGCCCATCCAATCAGCAGCCGATTCCGGTCACCTCGTCCCTGATGATTCGCCTCAAGGGCAAACCCCTGAACAAGGGCGCGACGATCGCTCAGGTGCTGGTGAGTTTTGATGGCGAAAGCAAAAGCCTGAAAAAACCGGTTTACGACGATAAGGGCAAGACGCTCACCCTGTTTTACCCGTTGTCGCAATACCGCGTGGTGATCGACTTGCTGCGCCACGATACCGTGTATGTGCAGTTCCTCAGCTACGCCAACGGCCATGTCTGGGCCGATTTGCACACCGGGGCCGTTCGATCGCGTTGAGCCCGGCGGCGGGGCAGGGGTAAACTGCCGACCCCGTGTCATGTCTGCGAGCTGGAGTCGGCAATGCGTAAAGATAAGAAACAAGTGATTGGTGACGAGATTGGCGATGAGCAGATCAAGCTGTTCCTCGATTTTGAACCGATCGATGCCACTTCGCCGTCGCTGCACAAATTGATCAAGGCGTACCGAGGCCTGCGCATCGATGACTTCGAGCGCTTTCTGACGTTCTTTGTCGCGGCGGGTTACGACGTGGATGGCAAGGATGAGCAGGGCCAGACATTCGTTGACCACATCAAGGATCAGCGCAACGCTGCTGACTACATCGAATTGATCGAAAAAGCCCGCGGCTAAAAACCTGAGGCACAAAAAAACGCCCCGCACTCACTGAGTGCGGGGCGTTTTTTATGCGGCAAGATCAAGCGTAGCTTGGGGTCTCGCTGCTTTCTTCAACCAGTTCCAGGGCGATGTTGTTCTGCGTGTTGATCTTGCGATACAGCGCCGCATCGGTTTCCAGGACTTTTTCACGGGCCGGGAAGATTTCGGCCAGTTTGGCCGCCCACTCACCCTTGGCCTTGCCCGGGAAGCACTTCTCGATCAGCTCGAGCATGATCGAAACGGTCACTGATGCACCCGGCGAAGCACCGAGCAGGGCGGCGAGGGAGCCGTCCTTGGCCGAAACCAGCTCGGTACCGAATTGCAGGATGCCGCCCTTTTTCGGGTCTTTCTTGATGATCTGTACCCGTTGGCCGGCCACTTCCAGGCGCCAGTCTTCGGCTTTCGCCTCCGGGTAGAAACGGCGCAGGGATTCCAGGCGCTGCTCCATCGACTGCATCACTTCGCTGACCAGGTATTTGGTCAGGTCCATGTTGTTCTTCGCCACCGCCAGCATCGGGCCGATGTTGCTGGCGCGAACCGACATCGGCAGGTCCATGAAGGAGCCGTGCTTGAGGAACTTGGTGGTGAAACCGGCGTATGGCCCGAACAGCAGGGATTTCTTGCCATCGACAACGCGGGTGTCCAGGTGCGGCACCGACATCGGTGGCGAACCCACCGCTGCCTGGCTGTAGACCTTGGCCTGGTGGTGTTTGACCACTTGCGGATTATCGCAACGCAGCCACTGGCCGCTGATCGGGAAACCGCCGAAACCTTTGCTTTCTTCGATACCCGAAGCCTGCAGCAACGGCAGTGCCGCGCCACCCGCGCCGAGGAAAACGAATTTGGCGTCGACTTCACGGCTGCTGCCGCTGTTGACGTCCTTGATGCTGACGGTCCAGCCGGCGCCGTTACGCTTGAGGCCGGTGACGCGTTTGCAGTATTTGACTTGAGCGTCGGGGGCGCTGGTCAGGTGCTTGAGCAACTGATTGGTCAGAGCGCCGAAATTGACGTCGGTACCGTTCATCACCCGGGTCGCGGCGAGCACTTCGTCCGGCGCGCGCCCCGGCATCATCAACGGCATCCACTCGGCCATTGTGGCCTTGTCTTCGGTGTATTCCATGTCGGAAAACGCGTGGTGCTTGTGCAGCACATCAAAGCGTTCCTTGAGGAAGGAAACGCCTTTGTCGCCCTGCACGAAGCTCAGATGCGGGACCGGGCTGATGAAGGATTTGCACGAGCCGAACGTGCCTTTCTTGGTCAGGTACGACCAGAACTGCTTCGACACCTCGAACTGGGTGTTGATGTGCACGGCTTTCTTGATGTCGACGGTGCCATCAGCCGCCTGCGGCGTGTAGTTCAGCTCACACAGGCCAGCGTGGCCGGTACCGGCGTTGTTCCATGGGTTGGAACTCTCGGCAGCACCGGAATCCATCAGCTCGACAACTTCCAGCTTGATCGCCGGATCGAGCTCTTTGAGCAGTACGGCAAGGGTGGCACTCATGATGCCGGCCCCAACCAGAACTACGTCGACTGCTTCGTTATGCGCCATTTAACGCGTCTCCAAAATCTGCAGCACCAAATTGTCGGCATGGCTGCCAGGCATTCAAGGGCAGGTCAGTAAACCCAGGATGCCCATGGTCAGGTTCGCCATGTCCGAATCTTCGCAATTTTTCGCAACTTCGACGGACGCATGCGGCCTGGCTTTACGAGCTCCATGAACTCATTTCAGCGCGCGGCTGGCAATTCGACTTATGGTCGAGACATCCGTTTTGTGCAACCAAATCCGTAGCGGACAGGCTTCAGGCTCTGGTATTCGAGGTATACCCGGTCCTGTGTCGTTGGGCTGTTTCAGACGCTAATGGTGCATGTTCAGACGCAAAACTATTCATTTGCTCGCCACACTCTTGTGAAGTTGTGAAAACCCGTTTTTTTCACGCTCTTTTGAAGACGTGAACCTCAAAAAAGGGCTGTCCAAGCCTGGCAACCTGCCCGAAGGGGCAAAACATCTCGGTGGCCGAGCGTAATGACAGCTCTGCAGATTCGCGAAAAGCGGGTTTTTGCCGCAGGAACAGGCAAGCACGCCAACTTCACTCGATCTGTGTGGGCGGCTCTCTGTGGGCGATTTGGATGTCGATGCATGCGCATTGACGCTGTTGCGGGGCCCGATCAGGAGACGTCCTTATAATCGGGGGGAGATTGTATCGAAGAAATGCGCGGAGTTGGTTGTGTTTAATGACTTTTATTAGGCATCCGGTCAGATGCTCAACTGGACCTGAGCGTTTGCGCGCGGTTGACGCTGGGCGATCCGGGCGCTGGCAGGCAGCGGATTACGCAACCAATTGAGGCGGATTTCTTCGATTTCCACCCATCCGTCGCCCATTGGCTGCAGGCTGCACTGCTTGAACGCCTGGCAGTGGCCGTTGCGGTCGAGCAGGGCAAAGCAGCGGTGCAGCGGGCGTGGGGCGAACAACGAGATCAAATAGCGCATGGCCGAGTACCTTGTTGGAGGACTGGTTCGAGCTTGCCCGCAGGCCGTGACGTCAAGGTGTATGGGCGGTGAACAATCTGTGACAGGAACCGCTTTCATCAGGGTTTGTCAGACATTTCAGTATTCATTGTGCGGTGCTGGTTCCGCGCAGTGGCCCACCGCTATACTGCGGGCCTGTTTGTGCCTGATTCTGGAGAAAAGAGCATGTTGCAACGCCTGTTGTTCGGTTTGATCACTGTGGCCGGTTTGACTCTGGCCGGCTGCGCCCACAGCCCGCAACAACTGAGTCCGGAACCGAAGCTGACCACGCAACTGGCGGCTGTCGGCCGTGGCCAGCCTGTGGTGGTGCGTGTGGTCGACGGTCGTCCGTCGCCAACCCTGGGCACCCGTGGCGGTCTGTACCCGGAAACCAGCGTCATCAGCGTGCAGCGCGAGCAGATCCTGCCCAAGTTGCAGGCTCAGGCTGAAGCCGCCGTGCGTCTGCTCGGGTTCACCCCGACCAACAACGCACCGAACGCACCGCAGTTGACCGTGACCCTGGCGGAGCTGAAATACCAGTCGCCGAAAGAAGGCATGTACGTGACCGAGGCGACTATCGGCGCGACCTTCCGCTCCGACGTGCAGAACGCCAACCGTCGCTACAGCGGCCGTTACGGTGCTTCGCTGGATCAGCGCTTCGGCATGGCGCCCAACCAGGAAACCAACACCAAACTGGTCAGCGACGTGTTGAGCGATGCGTTGACGCGTCTGTTCAAGGACCCGACCGTGGGTCAGGTCCTCGCCGAGTAAGCTTTCGGCGCAGTAAAAAAAGCCCGGTGCCAGTGATGGCTCCGGGCTTTTTTGTGGCCGCTGTCTCGTCCTGAATAAGGTTTACACCTTCTGGCTTCTTATCAGGAGGGTGCAATGGATACGGGCGCAAAACGTAGTCAGCGCGATTACACGC
>NZ_JBIUWN010000129.1:0-7116 GCF_044743485.1 Pseudomonas sp. NPDC087614
ATCGTCGGCACCAAGCGTTCCGCTGGCAAGATCGTTGCTGAAGAAGCAGCACGTTGCGGTTCGCCGTACGTTGATCACCGCTGGTTGGGCGGCATGCTGACCAACATCAAAACCATTCGTGCTTCCATCAAGCGTCTGCGTGACCTTGAAGTAAGCACGAATGGTTTTGAAGTTGGATCGCTCCCTGGGCGGCATCAAGGACATGGGCGGTCTGCCAGACGCACTGTTCGTGATCGACGTTGACCACGAGCGCATCGCGATCACCGAAGCCAACAAGCTGGGCATTCCGGTCATCGGCGTTGTCGATACCAACAGCAGCCCGGAAGGCGTTGACTACATCATCCCAGGCAACGATGACGCAATCCGCGCTATCCAGCTGTACATGGGTTCGATGGCTGACGCAGTTATCCGTGGTCGCAACAATGTTGGCGGCGGCACTGTAGAATTCGCAGCTGAAGAAACTCAGGCTGCAGCTGAGTAATTGACGCCCTGGCGTTGACTCAGTAAGCAAAAAGGGGGCTTGGCCCCCTTTTTGCCACCTCGAAAACCATTTGTCGGCGCCCACTTGTGGTAGCGCTCACCCTGCATCTGTAACGTGCAGCGGCTACAAGGTGATTCGGGAAGAATTGAACGCCCGTTCGATCGGGTGGAATGGTTGAAAACCTATCCAAGAGGAATTTGAAAATGGCAGCAATTACTGCAGCGTTGGTTAAAGAACTGCGCGAGCGTACCGGCGAAGGCATGATGGATTGCAAGAAAGCCCTGGAAAAGGCTGACGGCGACATCGAAAAAGCCATTGATGACATGCGTGCTTCGGGCGCGATCAAAGCTGCGAAAAAAGCTGGCAACGTTGCCGCTGAAGGCGCAATCGCAATCAAGGACGACGGTAAAGCTGCCGTTATCCTGGAAGTGAACTCGCAGACCGACTTCCTGGCTCTGCAAGACGACTTCAAAAACTTTGTTGCTGCCAGCGTTGAAAAAGCTTTCGCTGACAAGCTGACCGATGCGGCTCCGCTGATCGCTGCTCAAGAAGCTGATCGCGAAGCACTGGTTGCCAAAGTAGGCGAAAACGTCAACATCCGTCGTCTGACCCGTATCGAAAGTGACGTTGTGGGCTCGTACCTGCACGGCAACAAGATCGGTGTTGTTGTGGCTCTGAAAGGCGGTGACGTCGAGCTGGCCAAAGACATCGCGATGCACGTAGCTGCAAGCAACCCTGAGTTCCTGCTGCCTTCGCAAGTTTCGGCTGAAGCGATCGAGCGCGAAAAAGCTGTGTTCATGCAGCTGAACGAAGAAAAAATCAAAGGCAAGCCAGAAAACATTGTTGAGAACATGGTCAAGGGCCGTATCAGCAAGTTCCTGGCAGAAGCGAGCCTGGTTGAGCAGGCGTTCGTCAAAAACCCTGAAATCAAGGTTGGCGAGCTGGCCAAGAAAGGCGGCGCAGAAATCGTTTCCTTCACTTACTACAAAGTAGGCGAAGGCATCGAGAAGCCGGTCGACAACTTCGCTGAAGAAGTTGCTGCCCAGCTGGCTGCCGCCAAGCAGTAAGACGGTTTTTCAACTGTCGCCCGAAAGAGGCTGCCCGCTCACGCGCGCAGCCTCTTTTCAGATGGGGCAACCAATTTTTTATTGGTTTCCACTTGGAACTGACTTACAAAGCCATGTTCCGATGGCGCTGAAGCAGCGCCAAGCTAGAGTGAACGCCAGCTGTAAACAGCTCGCAAAGAATTTTAAATACGCCGCAGGAGAGATTCGCAATGGCTCAGCAGGGCAGTGGTTATCAGGCTCGCTATAAACGCATTCTACTCAAGCTTAGCGGCGAGGCCCTGATGGGCTCGGAAGAGTTCGGGATCGATCCGAAAGTGTTGGATCGAATGGCGCTGGAAGTCGGTCAACTGGTCGGTATCGGCGTACAGGTCGGTCTGGTAATCGGTGGTGGTAACCTGTTCCGCGGCGAAGCTCTGAGCAAAGCCGGCATGGATCGGGTGACAGGCGACCACATGGGCATGCTGGCCACTGTGATGAATGCTCTGGCCATGCGCGACGCGCTGGAGCGTGCCAATATCTCGGCCATCGTGATGTCGGCCATTTCCATGGTCGGCGTAACCGATCACTATGATCGCCGCAAAGCCATGCGCCACCTGAACTCCAAAGACGTCGTGATTTTCGCGGCCGGTACCGGCAATCCGTTCTTCACCACGGATTCGGCAGCCTGCCTGCGCGCAATCGAAATCGACGCGGACGTCGTGCTCAAGGCGACCAAGGTTGATGGCGTCTACACAGCCGATCCGTTCAAAGACCCGCATGCCGAGAAGTTCGATCATCTGACTTATGATGAAGTGCTGGATCGCAAGCTGGGTGTGATGGACCTGACGGCTATTTGCCTGTGCCGCGACCACAAGATGCCGCTGCGCGTATTCAACATGAACAAACCCGGTGCCCTGCTGAACATCGTCCATGGCGGCGCTGAAGGTACCCTGATCGAGGAAGGTCAACAATGATCAACGAAATCAAGAAAGACGCTCAAGAGCGTATGCAAAAGTCTCTGGACTCCCTGTCCCATGCATTCGGTCAGATTCGTACCGGCAAGGCGCACCCAAGCATCCTCGGCAGCGTGATGGTGCCTTACTACGGCACTGACACCCCGCTGAGTGGCGTTGCCAACGTCACCGTGAAAGACTCGCGCACGCTGCAGGTCGTGGCGTTCGAGCGCAACATGCTCGCAGCCGTCGACAAGGCTATCCAGAGCGCCGGTCTGAACCTCAACCCGACTAACCTGGGTGAGTTGCTGTTGATCCCGATGCCGGCCCTCACCGAGGAAACGCGTAAAGGCTTCACCAAGCAGGCACGCAGCGCTGCTGAAGACGCGCGTGTTGCCGTGCGCAATATTCGTCGTGATGCTTTGGGCGAGCTCAAGAAACTGGTCAAGGACAAGGAAATCAGCGAAGACGAAGAGCGTCGTGCCATCGCTGATATCGATAAGCTGACCAAAGAATCCGAGGCCCAGATCACCAAGGCCACGGACGAGAAAGAAAAAGACCTGATGGCCGTATAAGGGTCGAGCTTTAAATGGACAAGACCAAGCAGACTGCGCCGTCCGCGGTGCCGCGCCATGTCGCGATCATCATGGATGGCAACAATCGCTGGGCGAAAAAACGCTTTATGCCGGGTGTTGCCGGGCATAAAGCGGGTGTGGATGCTGTTCGGGCCGTGATCGAGGTGTGCGCTGAGGCCAAGGTCGAAGTGCTCACCCTGTTCGCCTTCTCCAGTGAGAACTGGCAGCGCCCGGCCGATGAGGTCAGTGCCTTGATGGATCTGTTCTTCAAGGCCTTGCGTCGTGAGGCCAAGCGCCTCAACGACAACAACATCAGCCTGCGCATCATTGGCGATCGTTCGCGCTTCCATCCGGAGCTTCAGGCCGCGATGCGCGAAGCCGAAGCCATGACTGCGGGCTCCAATCGTTTTATCCTGCAGATCGCCGCCAACTACGGCGGTCAGTGGGATATCGCGCAAGCCGCGCAGCGTTTGGCGCGTGAAGTTCAGGCCGGGCATCTGCGTCCGGAAGACATTACTCCTGATCTGCTGCAAACCTGTCTGGCGACCGGCGATCTGCCGTTGCCGGACTTGTGCATCCGCACGGGC
The DNA here is from genome assembly GCF_044743485.1 of Pseudomonas sp. NPDC087614. Classification (NCBI taxonomy): domain Bacteria; kingdom Pseudomonadati; phylum Pseudomonadota; class Gammaproteobacteria; order Pseudomonadales; family Pseudomonadaceae; genus Pseudomonas; species Pseudomonas sp. NPDC087614. The sequence continues at coordinate 3,643 of NZ_JBIUWN010000129.1, forward strand.
GGAGAGCACCGCATCAGCAACTTCCTGCTGTGGCAACTGGCTTACGCCGAGTTGTACTTCTCCGACCTGTTCTGGCCGGACTTCAAACACGATGCCATGCGCAATGCGCTGGCTGATTTCGCTTCGCGCCAGCGTCGTTTCGGTAAAACGAGCGAACAGGTCGAAGCTGGAGCCCGGGTTTAATGCTTAAACAACGAATCATCACTGCACTGATCCTGCTGCCGATCGCCTTGTGCGGGTTTTTCCTGCTCGAAGGTTCCGGTTTTGCGCTGTTCATCGGTCTGGTCGTGAGCCTCGGTGCCTGGGAATGGGCACGTCTGGCGGGCTTCACCGCACAATCGTTTCGCGTCGGCTTTGCTGCCGTCGTCGCATTGATGCTGTTCGTCATGTACGTGGTGCCCAGTCTCGCGCCGTGGGTGTTGGGTGCTTCGGTGCTTTGGTGGGCAGTTGCGACGTATCTGGTGCTGACCTACCCGCGTTCCAGCGAACATTGGTCCAGTGCTGCCAGCAAGCTAGTGATTGGTCTGTTGATTTTGCTGCCGGCCTGGCAAGGCCTGATGCAGATCAAGCAATACCCATTGGGTAACTGGCTGATCATGGCAGTGATGGTGCTGGTCTGGGGCGCAGATATCGGCGCTTATTTTTCCGGTCGTGCATTCGGCAAGCGTAAGTTGGCCCCTCAAGTCAGTCCGGGTAAAAGCTGGGAAGGCGTCTACGGCGGTCTTGCCCTCAGTCTGGTGATCACCGCTATTGTCGGCCTGGTACGTGACTGGACGGTTGCCGAGTTGCTCAAGGGTTTGATTGGTGCTGCGCTGATCGTCTTCATCTCGGTTGTGGGCGACCTCACCGAAAGCATGTTCAAGCGCAAGTCCGGCATCAAGGACAGCAGTAATCTGCTGCCAGGTCATGGCGGCGTTCTTGATCGTATCGACAGTCTGACCGCGGCCATTCCAGTCTTCGCGGTGTTGCTGTGGATGGCTGCGCCGTGAGCCGCCCGCAACAGATCACTGTTTTGGGGGCGACCGGCTCGATTGGTCTGAGCACCCTTGATGTTATTGCGCGTCACCCTGAGCGCTATCAGGTTTTCGCATTGAGCGGTTTCACTCGCCTGAGTGAGTTGCTGGCGTTGTGCATACGGCATGTGCCGCAATTTGCCGTGGTACCGCAAGTCGCCGCTGCGCGCGGTTTGCAGGACGGTTTGCGCGCAGCCGGTTTGTCGACCCGTGTGCTGGTGGGGGAAGAGGGCCTGTGTCAGGTCGCTTCTGCTCCGGAAGTCGACGCGGTGATGGCGGCGATCGTTGGCGCGGCTGGCCTGCGTCCGACTCTGGCGGCCGTCGTGGCCGGCAAGAAGATCCTTTTGGCCAATAAAGAGGCGCTGGTAATGTCCGGCGCCCTGTTTATGCAGGCGGTACGCCAAAGCGGTTCTGTGCTGCTGCCGATCGACAGCGAACACAACGCGATTTTCCAGTGTATGCCACTGGATTTTGCTCGCGGATTGAGCGCTGTCGGTGTTCGCCGGATTTTGCTTACAGCCTCTGGTGGTCCGTTCCGACAGACGCCGATGAGCGAATTGGCGCACGTTTCACCTGAGCAAGCGTGTGCCCACCCGAACTGGTCCATGGGGCGCAAGATTTCAGTAGACTCGGCCAGCATGATGAATAAAGGTCTTGAGTTGATCGAGGCTTGCTGGTTGTTTGATGCAAAGCCGTCGCAAGTCGAGGTGGTGATCCACCCGCAGAGCGTGATTCACTCGCTGGTCGACTATGTCGATGGCTCGGTACTGGCGCAATTGGGGAACCCTGACATGCGCACACCGATCGCCAATGCTCTGGCTTGGCCGGAACGCATAGACTCCGGTGTGGCGCCGCTGGATCTGTTCGCAGTTGCGCGCCTGGACTTTGAGGCGCCGGATGAGCAGCGCTTCCCTTGTCTGCGTCTGGCGCGTCAAGCTGCCGAAGCAGGCGACAGTGCACCGGCGATGCTCAATGCGGCGAACGAAGTGGCGGTGGCGGCGTTTCTCGACGGACGAATCCGTTACCTGGAAATCGCGAGTATCATCGAGCAGGTGTTGAACCTCGAACCGGTCGTAGCACTGGATGATCTCGACGCTGTGTTTACGGCAGACGCCAAGGCGCGAGTTCTGGCTGAGCAGTGGTTGAAACGTCACGATCGATAGAATTTGAAACACAATGGCGTCACGCGGCACTGAACAGGATTGCGGAGAAAGTAGATGAGCGCGCTCTATATGATTGCCGGCACCCTGATCGCCTTGGGTGTGCTGGTCACCTTTCACGAATTCGGCCACTTCTGGGTCGCGCGGCGCTGTGGCGTCAAGGTTCTGCGCTTTTCCGTAGGCTTCGGCATGCCTCTGCTGCGCTGGCACGACAAACAGGGCACAGAGTTCGTCATCGCCGCGATTCCGCTGGGTGGCTACGTCAAAATGCTCGACGAGCGTGAGGGCGAGGTGCCGGTTGATCAACTGGATCACTCGTTTAACCGCAAGACGGTTCGTCAGCGAATCGCCATTGTTGCCGCCGGCCCTGTCGCCAACTTCCTTTTGGCCCTGGTGTTTTTCTGGGTGCTGGCCATGCTCGGTAGCGAGCAGGTACGCCCGGTCATCGGTGCGGTCGAGTCTGGCAGCATCGCCGCCAAGGCTGGTTTGGGTGTGGGGCAGGAGATCGTCGCGATTGATGGCGAGCCGACCACCGGTTGGGCTGCCGTCAACTTGCAGTTGGTGCGTCGGCTTGGTGAAAGCGGTTCGTTGCAGTTGCTGGTGCGTGAGCAGGGCTCTACCGCGGACTCTCCACGCGAGTTGGTGCTGGATCACTGGCTGCAGGGGGCTGATGAGCCCGATCCTATCCGCTCATTGGGTATTCGTCCGTGGCGTCCGGCCTTGGCGCCCGTGCTTGCCGAGCTTGATCCAGAAGGTCCAGCTCAGGCGGCTGGCCTGAAAACCGGTGATCGCCTTCTGTCTCTGGATGGCCAGGCGCTTAATGACTGGCAGCAAGTGGTTGATACCGTTCGTACGCGTCCTGATACCAAAATCATGCTGCGTATCGAGCGCGACGGTGCTCAAATCGACGTCCCGGTCACCTTGGCAGCGCGCGGCAAAAGCAAGTCTCCAAGCGGTTATCTGGGGGCGGGTGTAAAAGCTGTCGACTGGCCACCGGAGATGATCCGCGAAGTCAGTTACGGGCCGTTGGCCGCGATTGGCGAGGGCGCCCATCGTACTTGGACCATGAGCATTCTGACGCTGGACTCACTCAAGAAAATGCTGTTCGGCGAGCTCTCGGTAAAAAACTTGAGTGGACCGATAACCATTGCTAAAGTGGCGGGCGCTTCTGCCCAGTCGGGCGTCGCTGATTTCCTGAATTTCCTTGCTTATCTGAGTATTAGCCTGGGAGTTCTGAATTTGCTGCGCCTCCCTGTCGTGGTTGGGGGGCACTTGTTGTTGTATCTGATCGTGTGGGCGCG
>NZ_JBIUWN010000130.1:0-6837 GCF_044743485.1 Pseudomonas sp. NPDC087614
GCACTGTGATGTTGAACCCGGATCGGCAGCAGCAGACCGAGAAAAGAGCGGCATAGTTAGACGGCGACGCGACAACAACCTTGAAAAACGCCGAAACCTGTGGCCAAGAGTGGTCACTGAGCGCCTGAAAGCCAATGGTCCAACTTCTCGGCTTGTGGATTTGGAGTCACACCAAAAACTCGCTGAATAGCTTTGTGGATTCATGGCACGGAGTCGAACTCCGTGCCCGCGAAATAGGCAGCCGCCAATGGCGACTCTCAATATTTCTCAAACTGCCCAACAAAAAAGGCCTACCTTGCGGTAAGCCTTTTCCATTCACTACATAATCCTCAATCCCCCAACGCTTCCCCCTCACGCCGTGGGTCCGCGCCACCTTCCAACGTCGCTTTCCCCTGCGCATCCTTGACCCGCACGATGGCTTGGGTGCCGCTGGTCATGTCGATTTCACTCACCGCGTGACCTTTGTCCTTCAACGCCTGAATCAGCGCCGGGCTGAACTGGCCTTGTTCCAGTTCGGTCGGGCCGTTGCGGCTGCCGAAGTTGGGCAGGCTGATGGCGCTTTGCGGGTCGAGGTTCCAGTCGAGCAGGCCGACGGTGGTTTTGGCGACGTATTCGATGATCTGCGAGCCGCCCGGTGAGCCGACGCCGGCGAGGAATTCGCCGCTGTTGCGATCGAAGATCAGCGTGGGTGCCATCGATGAACGTGGGCGTTTGCCGGGTTCGACGCGGTTGGCGACTTTCTGCCCGTTCTCTTCGGGGATGAACGAGAAGTCGGTCAATTGATTGTTCAGCAGAAAGCCCTGAACCATCAGGTGCGAGCCGAATGCCGCTTCGATGGTGGTGGTCATCGACACGGCCCCGCCGAGGTCATCCACCGCCACCACTTGCGAGGTGGAAATGCGCAGCGGCGAGCGGTCCGGCGCGTAGGCTACCTGCACGCCCGGCGGCGTGCCCGGTTTGGCGCTGCCCATGCTGCGTTCGCCGATCAGGCTGGCGCGACCGGCGAGATAGCCTGGGTCAACCAGACCTTTGACCGGTACCGGCACGTAGTCAGTGTCGGCGACGTATTGCGCGCGGTCGGCGTAGGCCAGTCGCTCAGCTTCGGCGATCAGGTGCACCGCTTGTGGATCGGGTTCGATGCCGGCCGGTTTGTCAGTCTTCAGCGGTTTGAGTGGTGCCAGTGCCCAGCGCGGATCGCGGGTTTCCAGGGCCTGCAAGGTTCCGAGAATCTGCGCCACGGCAATGCCGCCCGACGACGGTGGCGGCATGCCGCAGACCTGCCAGCGTTTGTAGTCGGTGCACAACGGCGCACGTTCCTTGGCCTGATAACGCTGCAGATCATTCAGCGACAGACTGCCGGGGTTGGCGTGCCCCTGGACCTTGGCGACGATGTCCTCGGCAATCGGGCCTTTGTACAGCGCATCGGCGCCTTCGCTGGCAATGCGTTTGAGCACCGCGGCCAGTGCCGGGTTTTGCAGGCGTGTGCCAATGGCTTTGACGCTGCCATCGGCATTGAGGAAATACTTGGCCATGTCCGGCGACTGGCGAATCACCGGATCTGACACGAGAAGTGAATGCAGGCGAGGAGAGATGGCGAAGCCCTGCTCGGCAAGTTTGATCGCCGGCTCGAACAGCTTCGCCCACGGCAGGCGACCGTGCTGTTTATGTGCCAACTCCAGTGCGCGCAACACGCCCGGTGTGCCGACCGACCGGCCGCCAATCTGCGCCTGTGGGAACGGCATCGGTTTACCGTCCGCTTGCAGGAACAGCTTCTCGGTGGCACCGGCCGGAGCGGTTTCGCGACCGTCATAGGTCTGCACTTTTTTGCCATCCCACAACACGATCATCGCGCCGCCACCAATCCCGGAGGATTGCGGTTCAACCAACGTCAGCACCGCTTGCATCGCAATCGCCGCATCAATCGCCGAACCGCCCTGACGCAGCATCTCGCGCCCGGCCTCAGCGGCCAGTGGATTCGCAGCGGCGGCCATGTGTTTGCTGGCGTGACGGGGTTGCAGATCGGTGCGGTAACCGGAGGCGGCTTCCGGTGCCAAAGGCAGGGTCGAGGCGGGCGGGGCGTTGCACGCGGTGAGGGTCAGGGCGCTGATGATCAGCGTCAGGGCTGGCAGGCGAAAGCGGCTCAAGGGCAAGGCTGAAAACACGCGGGCTCTCCGTCCGTGGGGTAAAAGTCTGTGGGACTTTATCGACCGACCGTGAAGGACGCAAACCGTCGGTCTGTTTCTCCTCCATGCCTGGGCCAGTTTTCTGTCGGATCAAGGGTAAGCGTGAGGCCTGAGCATCCTGCACAACGAGCGCCCGATATGGCTCAGATACTTCTACGCTGATAGGGACATGTGATCGCACCGAAGGTGCTCATATCCAGTCGTTCCTGTATAGCCAGAGAGGTGCGCGTGATGATCAACGAACAGATGGCACCTGAGACAAAAGGTGTGGCGGTGACATTACTTGCAACCGTTGACCTCGGCCCTGAGATTGAAGGCATGGCAGGGCGTCAACTTCGAATGCGGTTGGTGACCATTGAGCCTGGAGGGGTCTTCGGGCCGGTTCATAGCCATAAAGACCGACCCGGTACTGTTTACATATTGCAAGGAACGATCACTGATCATCGGCATGGCGTCGCCACGGACTATGGACCCGGAGTGGGGTGGCCCGAGGACAGAAACACTACGCACTGGCTTGAGAACAGAGGCCCTGTTGCGGCAGTGGAGATCTCGGTCGATATCGTCAGGCAAGATTAATATCAAACGCTTTGGCCAGGTGCGTAACTCAAGGTGTTTTGATGACTCCTGCGCCTCTCCCTGTGCCAGACGCGCTCGCCACAGCGCCGGCACTTTTCTCGAGGCATAAAAAAACGGCCTACCTTTCGGTAAGCCGTTTTTAGTACTTGGTGGCTACACAGGGACTTGAACCCCGGACCCCAGCATTATGAATGCTATGCTCTAACCAACTGAGCTATGTAGCCAAGTGGCGCGCATTATTCCCCTGAAATGGAAAAGCGTCAAGCGTAAATTTAAAATATTTCTTCTTATTTTCAACCGCTTATCCTCCGGCCCGGAAAATCCGGGCCGGGCAGGGCGTCAACGCAGTTGGAATCTTGCGGTATTGGCGCTCAAGGCATGGCTGCCTTGACTCAAAGTGTCCGCCGCGAGATTCACTGCCCGCGCGCCTTCAAGCAAACGCACGGCGGCCTGATCGACCTGCTGGATATTGCCGCTGACCTCATCGGCGGTGCTCGCTTGCTCTTCAACTGCCGTGGCGATCTGCGCGAGGGTGTCTGTGACACTCTGCACGGCGCTGGCAATTTCCCCCAGTCGTTCGCCGAGGCCAGTGACCGCTTCGGCATCCGATTGCGCCTGGCCGCAGGCGGCTTCCATCAGGCTCACCGCTTCGTTGACCGTGGCGCGCAGGCTGTCGACGGTGCCGGCGATTTGCGCGGTCGACGATTGAGTGCGTTGCGACAGGCTGCGCACTTCGTCGGCGACCACGGCAAAACCGCGACCCTGTTCGCCGGCGCGTGCCGCTTCAATCGCGGCGTTGAGTGCCAACAGGTTGGTCTGTTCGGCAACACCGCGAATGGTGTCGACCACCAGTTGGATCTGCTGCCCTTGTTCGCTGACACGGCCCAATGCCGCAGCGGTTTCGTTGAGGCGTTGATTGAGCTGTTGAATGCTCGCCGTGGTGCGCTGGCTGTCGCGGCTGCTGTCAGCGGCGATGCGCCGGGTGTGCTGGGCGCTGCCGGAAGCCTGTTCGCAACTCTGCGCCACGCCTTGGGAGGTGGCGGCCAGTTGTGTGGCGGCAGCGGCGATCTGGCTGATCTGCAATTGCTGCGCTTCGACTTCGCCCAGCGCGCCACTGGAGTGATCGTTGAGGCTGCGCACCGCGTTGCTCAGTTGCGAGGTCTCGTGATCGACGCCGAGCATGCTGGTGCGCAATTGCAGCACGGCGACGTTGAGGGCGGTGCTGATCGCCGCCAGTTCATCACGGCCCACCACCGGCACTTGCAGGCTCAGATTGCCGTCGCGCAGGGCTTCGGCCAGCACAGTGATGCCGCTGGCGCTGCGCCGGATCGAGGCTTGCAGGCAAATGAACAGGTACAGCGCGGCCAGTAGCAGGCAGCCGAAGATGGCCGCAACGATGATGAACTGGCGGATGGCCGAGCCATGGTAGTAGTCCAGTCGCTGATCCAGGGACATCAGCGATTGCTGGCGCAGTGAGGCGAGATCGCCGAGCAGGGCGTCCAGGCTACGCTCGAAGTCCTCAGGCTTAAGGTTGATGCTGCCGCCGAACATGCCGTCGTCCAGCACTTTCAGGCCGGCGTCCAGGCGTTGCAGGCTGTCTTGATACTGCGTTCCCCAGGTTTGTTGATCGCCGGGCAGGCGCGCTTTGAGAAGGTCGGCGTTTTTCACTAATTGTTCACGGGCGTCGCCAATCCGGCTGCGCAGATCGCGCAGTTGCAGGCGGCTCTGCAAGGTGAACTGTCCGGACACCACCGAAGCCTGACCGACAGCGGCGAGGCGGCCGACCCGTTCGATCAGATCCGGCGCGTCTTGCGTCGAGATTTGCGTCAGCAAGTAGGTTTCCAGCCACGGCGCGAGGGTCAGGCGGTTTTCCATGACGATCTGCTCACGCAACGCTTGCAGGGTGCTGAGTGCATGGGTGAAACGGTCGTATCCGTCCGGCCACCAACCGACGCCGCTCAGGCTTTTCGAGTCCAGACCGTCCAATGCGGTTTGCAAGGCCTGATAGCGGGCAAGGGTTTCGCCCTCGGCGCCTTGATTCTTCAACGCATCGCCCAGGTCGCTGACGGCTTGTGTGACCGCTGGCTGCACAGCGTCGAAGGCAGCCATCGCGGCGAGCGTCGCCGGCGTTGGCTGGCGGTTGGTTTCGGTTGCACGCCAGCGGGCAGCGCGGTCGCGTTGTGCCGCCAGCAGATTGTCGAGCGCATCCAGGGCGAGCAACTGCTGGACGCCGGCGCGCTCAACGCCAATCAGATTGAGTTTGTCGCGATAACCTTGGCCGATCATCAACAGGCTGCCGGCCAGCGGCAGAATGAACAGCAGAAACAACAGCTGAAATTTACGCGCGAATCCAAACCGCCCCAGCAATTTGATTCCCGGTGATAAAAAAGCCTGCATGCCCCATGACTCCTCTGGACACCACGCACCATTGGCGTGCATCGCGGTCGTGCGACCTTGATGTTGTGCCCTGCTAAAAGGCCTCGAAAGTTCACTCTCGCCGGCTCTGTAGGCTGGCTCTGTAGCGAAACTTCCCATTCTCGATCCCCTTTGTAAGGGGCCGCGTTCAGGGGAAGAAGCAAGGCAAGATTCAGACCATGGCGTTGCGCTATCAGTTTGAGGTGACGAGTAACCAGTTAGTTAGCTGCCTAAGGGGATGGCTTTGCTGCACCGAAAAATGGCACATTGACGCACCTGCCTGCGTGCATCCCTCTGCTGTACGGAAACTTTCATGGCTATCAGCAACGTTCAGCCCGCCGCTGCCTCGGCGTCCGCTCCTGCTCAAAGCAGTCCATTGGTGATGCGCATCATCGGCGCGGTGGCGCTGGCGCATTTGATCAACGACCTGATCCAGTCGGTGCTGCCGTCGATCTACCCGATGTTAAAGGCCAACTATGGCTTGAGCTTCACCCAGGTCGGCCTGATCACGCTGACCTTTCAATTGACCGCCTCGCTGTTGCAGCCGTGGGTCGGGTATCACACGGATCGTCATCCGAAACCGTGGCTGTTGCCGGCCGGCTCCATTTGCACGCTGATTGGTATCGTGATGATGTCAGTGGTCGGTAGCTTCCCGTTGATTCTGCTGGCGGCGGCGCTGATCGGGATCGGTTCTTCAACCTTTCACCCGGAAGCGTCGCGTATCGCGCGGTTGGCGTCGGGCGGACGCTTTGGTCTGGCGCAATCGACGTTCCAGGTCGGTGGTAACGCGGGGTCGGCGTTCGGCCCGTTGCTGGCGGCGGCGATCATCATTCCGTTCGGTCAGGGCAACGTGGCGTGGTTTGGTCTGTTCGCGGTGTTTGCGCTGTTCGTGCTGTACCGCATCAGTCGCTGGTACGCCCATCACCTCAACCTGTTCAAGCTCAAGGCTGGTCTGGCGGCGACTCACGGGCTGTCGAAGGGCAGGGTAACCAGTGCGCTGGTAGTTCTTGGGTTGCTGGTGTTTTCCAAGTATTTCTACATGGCCAGTTTCACCAGTTACTTCACGTTCTACCTGATCGAGAAGTTCGACCTGTCGGTGGCCAGTTCGCAGCTTCATCTGTTCCTGTTCCTTGGCGCTGTGGCAGCGGGTACGTTCTTCGGCGGGCCGATTGGCGACAAGATCGGCCGTAAGGCGGTGATCTGGTTGTCCATCCTCGGCGTGGCGCCATTCACGCTGATCCTGCCCCACGTCGACCTGTTCTGGACCAGCATTCTCAGCGTGGTCATCGGCTTTATCCTCGCCTCGGCGTTCTCGGCGATTGTGGTGTACGCACAGGAACTGGTGCCGGGTAATGTCGGGATGATCGCCGGGGTGTTCTTCGGTTTGATGTTTGGTTTTGGCGGGATTGGTGCAGCGTTGCTTGGGCATCTGGCGGATGTTCACGGGATTGAGTACGTGTATTTCCTGTGCTCGTTCCTACCGTTGTTCGGGGTGTTGGCGATCTTTTTGCCGCGTACCAAAAAGGCCTGATTCACCACCATTGCACAAGAAATAACAGTGAACTTCATGTCTAGTCCTGAAATAGGTTTACACCTGTTTCACCCCAACGCCCGATGCACTGCATCGGGCGTTTTGTATTTTAAGGACAGGTGCGGGCGTTCC
>NZ_JBIUWN010000131.1:0-6771 GCF_044743485.1 Pseudomonas sp. NPDC087614
GCCCTTTTTCGTCTGCCGTCCGCACAAAAGCAAACGCCCCGAACAAGTCGGGGCGTTTGCTTGAAACCACCATCAGTGTGTTTTCACACAGTCTGAATTGGCGCCCTTTTGTTTTACCGGGAGCCATTTCACAACCAATTGACGTAGAACAAAAAGTTCTGAACCTAGGACCATCCATTCCAAAACTCTCTATTAACCTGTCACTTATGACAGGTGGCACGAAAAGTAAATCCTTATAAATTGATTAAGCAAAAAAAACCTTCAAAAAGGCGTTTTTTTACTTGTGGCATTTAAAAACCAACAACTATCAAAAGGAAACAAACAATGTCTGACTATCAATGGATAAACTCAAGAGACGAACTTGAAGAAAAACTTTTAGACATGATGTCCGCTGCAACCGAAGATGCTAAAAGCGCTGAAAAAACCTGGACCGAAAAAGTTGAGTACACTGAAGAAGTTAGTGCGTTTCTGACGATAAACGTAATTGCCGAGGGATCATCAACCACAATGTCCCTCAATGATTTCGTTGATAACCTTCACAATGAAATAAATTTCTACGAGGGTGGCAAATACGAAAACAAAGTTAAAGAAACTTTAAAAGGAAAAACAATGTATTGCAAGATAATTATTGAGGCAGCTCCTCCTGCCTATAAAGAGCCCGGTTACTGATCTCGCATGCAAAAAGTCACCGGTTTATCTCTGTAATGGAATACCGGTGACTTCAGACGTGAATTCCTCGCAGAAGTTATTATTCAGCCTCAAACTTAACCAAAGTAAAACCCGAGCGAATACCTGACCTGTGACAACATTAACCCCATACTAACAACATATCGCTCTCCTTTATTAGATCGCGACGCTCCCGCTTCCTGCTTCGGCTTTACACCACACTGTTTTAGCTTTTTGGTAGCGCTCACCTGCGCGCCTCCTTTCCATAAGGCTGCTCGTATTTCCTTGAACGCCTAAACAACATTGCCTGCCAGCCAACTACACTTGCTCAAGCAGGTAGCCCCAAACAGCCTGCCGGAATGGCGAGTCCAATTTGTCGAGCACTCGCGGTTCTCTTTCACCGTCAAGGAGATGACCATGCAAGTGAAAGCCCTGATCGCCGCTGCGCTTTTCGCGCTACTGCCCAGCGCCAGCCACGCCACTAATCTGATGTACATGCCCTTCGAAACCGTGCTGTCGGACGCGATTCGCGCCGGACGGCTGGATGGCAGCGTGAAGTTCTATCTGCTCGGCAATAGGCCGCAGGGGACTCAGCAGTTGTTGCGCAGCGGAGTAGTCAGTGATTTGAAGACCAACGGATTCAACAAGAGTGATCACGATTCCTGCGAGTGGGTGTTGCAGTCGAATCTGATCAAGCTGCAGGCCGATGCCAAACGGGTCGGGGCGAATGCGGTGGTCAATATCGTCAGCTATTACGACCAGCATGTGCGCAAGGATTTGAATACCTACGAGTGCCGGGCGGGGATTTTTGTCACGCGGGTAGCGTTGAAGGGGGATCTGGTGCGGTTGCCATAAAACAGGTGGCGCTGGTGCGTAGGCCTTCGCGAACAAGCCCGGCCCACTGTGGGAGCGGGCTTGCTCGCGAAAAGGCCCGCAGCCATCACCCAATTGAAGGCTCGACCTTGCGCGTGAGCAGGTCGACAAACGCCTTGGCCATCGGCGATTTCTGATCCTTGCGCTGCACCAGCCACACCGCTGAAACCGCTTCAGGATCCAGCAGTGGCCGGTAGACCACGCCGTCGATGCGCATCCGCTGGTAGGACGCAGGCAATACCGAGACGCCCAACCCCGCCGCGACCAGTCCGATAATGGTCATCGCCTCGCCGGCCTCTTGGGCGAAGTGTGGGCTGAACCCGGCATCGCGGGCCAGGCTGAGCAGTTGTGCGTAGAGGCCGCTGCCATAGCTGCGCGGGAAGAACACGAAGGGTTCCAGCGCCAGTGCCGAGAGGAACAGGCCTTCCTCGCTGCCTTGGACCAACGGATGCTTGGCACTGAGCACCGCCACCAGCGGTTCGCGCATCAACTCGACTACGCTCAACGAATCCGGCAACCCCAGCGGGCGCATGATGCCGACCTCGATCGACTCATCGACCAGCGCCTCAGCCACTTGGGTACTGCTCATCTCCCGCAGGTTCAGGTGCACCGCCGGAAAACGCTGGCGAAAGGAAAAGATCGCCTGCGGAATAGTCGAGTTGAACGGCGCCGACGAGGTGAAACCAATCTTCAACTCGCCCAATTCACCGAGTTGCGCACGTCGGGCGACGTCCGCCGCTTTGTCGACCTGGGCCAACACCAGCCGCGCTTCCTCCAAAAACAATCTGCCGGCCTCGCTCAGCTCGACCCGACGATTGGTACGCTCGAAAAGTCGCGCGCCGACCTCTTGCTCCAGCGCCTGAATCTGCTGGCTCAGTGGCGGCTGGGAGATGCCCAACGCCTGTGCGGCACGGCCGAAGTGCAGTTCTTCGGCGACGGCAATGAAGTAGCGCAAGTGGCGCAGTTCCATGGAAACCCCATTAGGTCGTTAAAGCTATCAAACAGGTCGAACAATATATTGGATAGAAACATTAGCCAGCTATATGATTTTTTCATTGCCTGCCTGGCCGTGCCCTTCGAGGTCTGATGTGAAAACCGCCGCTGCCCCTCTTGCCCATGAAGTCCCGCCCGCCGCTGCGGACGATGTCGTCGCCGAGCTGCAAGAGATCTACATCGAAAAAGGCACGCCGATGTTCATGCGCACGGTGCTCGCGCTGTTCAGCGGCGGCTTCGCGACCTTCGCCCTGCTGTATTGCGTACAGCCGATGATGCCGCTGCTGTCCCACGAATACGGGATCAACGCGGCGCAGAGCAGCCTGATTCTGTCAGTGTCCACGGGTATGCTCGCCATCGGCCTGCTGATTACCGGGCCGATTTCCGATCGGGTCGGGCGTAAACCGGTGATGGTCACCGCGCTGTTCGCGGCGGCGTTGTGCACCATCGCCAGTTCAATGATGCCGAGCTGGCAGGGTGTGCTGATCATGCGCGCGCTGATCGGTTTGTCGTTGAGCGGCTTGGCGGCGGTGGCGATGACCTATCTGAGTGAAGAAATTCATCCGCAGCACATCGGCCTTGCCATGGGTTTGTACATCGGCGGCAACGCAATTGGCGGGATGAGCGGACGGTTGATCACCGGGGTGCTGATCGACTTCGTCAGTTGGCACACGGCGATGCTGGTGATTGGCGGTCTGGCGCTGATTGCGGCGGCGGTGTTCTGGAAAATCCTGCCGGAGTCGCGCAACTTCCGTTCGCGCTCGCTGCACCCGCGCAGCCTGCTCGACGGCTTCACCATGCACTTTCGCGACGCCGGTTTGCCGTTGCTGTTCCTTGAAGCGTTCCTGCTGATGGGCGCGTTTGTCACCCTGTTCAACTACATCGGTTATCGCCTGCTAGCGGCGCCGTACAATCTTGATCAGGTGTTTGTCGGCTTGCTGTCGGTGGTGTACCTGTCGGGTATCTACAGCTCGGCGAAGATCGGTTCACTGGCGGACAAACTGGGCCGACGCAAAGTGTTGTGGGCGACGATTGCGCTGATGTTTGCAGGTTTGGCGCTGACGATGTTCACCCCTGTGCCGCTGATCATCATCGGCATGCTGATCTTCACCTTTGGCTTCTTTGGGGCGCACTCGGTGGCGAGTAGCTGGATCGGGCGGCGGGCAACCAGAGCCAAAGGACAGGCGTCTTCGCTTTACCTGTTTAGCTATTACGCCGGATCAAGCATTGCCGGCACGGCAGGCGGGGTGTTCTGGCACTTGGGCGGGTGGAACGGGATTGGTTTGTTTATCGGCGCGCTGTTGCTGGTGGCGCTGTTGGTGGCGTTGAAGCTGGCGAAGTTGCCGCCGTTGGGCGGCGTCAACGCCTGACAAAAATCCTCTCCCACAGTTGGTCTGTTTTCGGCTCCAGATCGTGGAAACAAAAACGCCCGGCATTTGCCGGGCGTTTTGCTTTGCTGAACTTAGAGCTGGGCGTCGATCACTCGTGATACTGCGCTGACAACTCGTGCACCGCGCGCAGGAAGGCGCCCGCGTGCTCCGGATCGACCTCAGGGGTGATGCCGTGGCCGAGGTTGAACACGTGGCCGCTGCCCTTGCCGTAGCTGGCCAGAATGCGCCCGACTTCGGTGCGGATCGCTTGCGGTTTTGCATAAAGCACGGTCGGGTCCATGTTGCCTTGCAGCGCGACTTTGTCGCCGACACGGGCGCGGGCGTTACCGATGTCGCAGGTCCAGTCCAGACCCAGTGCGTCGGCGCCAGCGTCAGCGATGCTTTCCAGCCACAGGCCGCCGTTTTTGGTGAACAGGATCACCGGCACTTTGCGACCGTCGTGCTCGCGGATCAGGCCGCTGACGATTTTCTTCATGTAGGCCAGCGAGAACTCCTGATACGCCGCCGCCGACAGATTGCCGCCCCAGGTATCGAAGATCTGCACCGCTTGCGCACCGGCCATGATCTGGCCGTTGAGGTAGGAGGTCACCGACTGCGCGAGTTTATCCAGCAGCAGGTGCATGGCTTGCGGGTTGTCGTAGAGCATCGCCTTGGTCTTGCGGAAGTCTTTCGACGAGCCGCCTTCGACCATGTATGTGGCCAGCGTCCAAGGGCTGCCGGAGAAGCCGATCAGCGGAACGCGACCGTTGAGCTCGCGACGGATGGTGCTGACCGCATCCATCACGTAACCAAGGTCTTTGTGCGGATCAGGGATCGGCAGGGCTTCGATGTCGGCCAGGGTGCTGACGACTTTCTTGAAGCGCGGGCCTTCACCGGTCTCGAAATACAGGCCCTGGCCCATGGCATCGGGGATGGTGAGGATGTCGGAAAACAGGATCGCCGCGTCCAGTTGCGGGTAGCGGTCGAGCGGTTGCATCGTGACTTCGCAGGCGAATTCCGGATTCATGCACAGGCTCATGAAGTCACCGGCGTGGGCACGGCTGGCGCGGTATTCCGGCAGGTAGCGACCGGCCTGACGCATCATCCACACCGGGGTGACGTCAACGGGTTGCTTGAGCAGGGCGCGCAGGAAACGGTCGTTCTTCAGGGCAGTCATGTCGGCATCCGGAAAAAAAGTGCGGGCATTTTCTCAGAGCGCGACGCAAAAGGCACGGATGCAGGTCAGCCTTTTGTCTATCGGGTCAATTTGTCGCGGTTGAAACCGGCTTTTTGCAACACCACGAAACAACTGTGGGAGCGGGCTTGCTCGCGAAGAGGCCGGCACACTCAACAGAGATGTTGACTGACAGACCGCTTTCGCGAGCAAGCCCGCGCCCACATTTAATCGCATTTCAAGTCTGGTTAAACACCAAGGTAATCGAGGATACCTTCGGCGGCATTACGGCCTTCGAAGATCGCCGTCACCACCAGATCCGAACCGCGCACCATGTCGCCACCGGCGAAAATTTTCGGGTTGCTGGTCTGGTGCTTGTACTGACCTTGCTCGGGCGCAACTACGCGGCCCTGGCTGTCCGTCTGGATTTCGAACTGTTCGAACCACGGCGCCGGGCTCGGACGGAAACCGAAGGCGATGACCACGGCGTCGGCCGGGATGATCTCTTCGGAGCCCGGGATCGGCTCCGGGCTGCGGCGGCCACGGGCGTCCGGTTCGCCGAGACGGGTCTCGACCACCTTCACGCCCTCGACCTTGTCTTCACCGACGATGGCGATCGGCTGGCGGTTATAGAGGAATTTCACGCCCTCTTCCTTGGCGTTCTTCACCTCTTTGCGCGAGCCGGGCATGTTCGCTTCGTCACGACGATAGGCGCAAGTCACCGACTTGGCGCCCTGACGAATCGACGTACGGTTGCAGTCCATCGCCGTGTCGCCGCCGCCGAGTACCACGACCTTCTTGCCTTTCATGTCGACGAAATCTTCCGGCGACTTTTCAAAGCCCAGGTTGCGATTGACGTTGGCGATCAGGAAGTCCAGCGCGTCGTAGACGCCCGGCAGATCCTCACCGGCAAAACCGCCCTTCATGTAGGTGTAGGTGCCCATGCCCATGAACACGGCATCGTATTCGGCGAGCAGTTGTTCCATGGTCACGTCTTTGCCGACCTCGGTGTTGAGGCGGAACTCGATGCCCATGCCGGTGAAGACTTCGCGACGATTGCTCAGCACGGTCTTTTCCAGCTTGAACTCGGGGATACCGAAGGTCAGCAGACCACCGATTTCCGGGTTCTTGTCGAACACCACCGGGGTCACACCGCCGCGTACCAGCACGTCGGCACAGCCCAGACCTGCCGGGCCTGCGCCGATGATCGCGACACGCTTGCCGGTCGGCTTGACCTTGGACATGTCCGGGCGCCAGCCCATGGCGAACGCGGTGTCGGTGATGTACTTCTCGACCGAACCGATGGTCACCGCGCCAAAACCGTCGTTGAGGGTGCAGGCACCCTCGCACAGACGATCCTGCGGGCACACCCGGCCGCACACTTCCGGCAGGGTGTTGGTCTGGTGCGACAGCTCGGCGGCCTGAAGGATGTTGCCTTCGGCCACCAATTTGAGCCAGTTGGGAATGAAGTTGTGCACCGGGCACTTCCATTCGCAATACGGGTTGCCGCAACCCAGGCAGCGGTGGGCCTGATCGGCCGACTGCTGGGGTTTGAACGGTTCGTAGATCTCGACGAACTCTTTCTTGCGTTGACGCAACAGTTTCTTCTTCGGATCTTTGCGCCCGACATCGATGAACTGGAAGTCGTTATTCAGACGAACAGCCATAGTAAAAACCTCATAAAACTCAACAGGC
>NZ_JBIUWN010000132.1:0-6757 GCF_044743485.1 Pseudomonas sp. NPDC087614
AAACTGGAGTTCAAAAAGGTGGACAACTTCTTCGGAGGCGACTGCCGTCACGCCAAGATCGAAGGTCGTGAGTTCACCCCGACCGAACTGAGCGTTGTGCGCATGTTGCTGGAGCAGGCGTTCGTCGATCTGAAAGAAGCCTGGCAGGCGATCATGGAAGTCAATTTCGAGTACATCAACTCGGAAGAGAACCCGGCCATGGCCAACATCGTCGGCCCGAGCGAAGCGATTGTGGTCTCCACGTTCCACATCGAACTCGATGGCGGTGGCGGCGATCTGCACGTGACCATGCCGTACTCGATGATCGAGCCGGTGCGCGAAATGCTCGACGCCGGTTTCCAGTCCGATCTCGACGATCAGGACGAACGCTGGGTCAACGCCCTGCGCCAGGACGTGCTCGATGTCGACGTACCGATCGGCGCCACCGTTGCTCGCCGTCAGTTGAAGCTGCGCGACATCCTGCACATGCAGCCGGGCGATGTGATCCCGGTTGAAATGCCGGAAGACATGATCATGCGCGCCAACGGCGTGCCAGCCTTCAAGGTCAAGATGGGTTCGCACAAAGGCAACCTCGCGTTGCAGGTAATCGAGCCCATCGAGCGTCGCTGAAGCGGCGCTCTCACTCCCACACATTTAGCTGAATTTTTGCCCGCCGAGGACAAATGATGAACGACGATATGAACGCCCAGGACGATCAGGCACTGGCCGATGAATGGGCAGCTGCCCTGGAAGAGACTGGCGACGGCCAGGCTGACATCGACGCCTTGCTGGCCGCTGATGCCGGCGCATCGAGCTCCGACCGTCTGACGATGGAAGAGTTTGGCAGCGTGCCGAAGAATAACGACCCGGTCACACTGGACGGTCCGAACCTGGACGTGATCCTGGATATCCCGGTGTCCATCTCGATGGAAGTGGGCAGTACCGACATCAACATTCGCAATCTGCTGCAACTGAACCAGGGGTCGGTGATCGAGCTCGATCGTCTGGCGGGTGAGCCGCTCGACGTGCTGGTCAACGGCACGCTGATCGCTCACGGTGAAGTGGTCGTGGTCAATGAGAAGTTCGGCATCCGCCTGACCGACGTGATCAGCCCAAGCGAACGCATCAAGAAGCTGCGCTGAGTGAAACGGTTTCTCTGGGCTTTGCTGGCATTGCCGCTGAGCGTGCTGGCCGCCGAACCGTCGACAGCCACCACGGTGCCTGCCGCCACAACGCCAATGGTCAACAGCGGCGTGGCCGGGCAGTTGACGCAACTGGTGTTTGGCCTGTTGCTGGTGCTGGGCGTGATCTTCTTCCTTGCCTGGCTGTTGCGCCGGGTCCAGCAGGCCGGACCTGCCGGCAAGGGGCAAGTGATCGAACTGATCGGTTCACGCGCACTCGGTCCGCGTGACCGCTTGCTGCTGGTGCAGGTCGGCAACGAGCAGATTTTGCTTGGGCTCAGCCCCGGCACCATCACCGCGCTGCATGTGCTCAAGGAACCGGTCGAAGTGCCTGCGACCCGTGAAAAAGCGACCCCTGAATTTGCTCAGCATCTGCTGAAGATTCTCGGCAAGGATCAGAAGGATA
Source organism: Pseudomonas sp. NPDC087614 (assembly GCF_044743485.1). Lineage (NCBI taxonomy): Bacteria > Pseudomonadati > Pseudomonadota > Gammaproteobacteria > Pseudomonadales > Pseudomonadaceae > Pseudomonas > Pseudomonas sp. NPDC087614. The sequence goes on from NZ_JBIUWN010000132.1 coordinate 1,567, forward strand.
CGAAGTAATGGGTGCGCTACGCATCGTCTTGACGCTGGCCCTGTTGCTGGCCGCGCCACTGGCGTTCGCCGCCGATCCGTTGTCGATCCCGGCAATCACGCTGGGCACCAACGCCGACGGCGCGCAGGAGTATTCGGTCAGTCTGCAGATTCTGCTGATCATGACCGCGCTGAGCTTTATCCCGGCGGCGGTCATCCTGATGACCAGTTTCACCCGGATCATCATCGTCTTCTCGATTCTGCGTCAGGCCCTTGGCCTGCAACAGACACCGTCGAACCAGATCCTCACAGGTATGGCGCTGTTTCTCACCATGTTCATCATGGCCCCGGTGTTCGACCGGGTGAACAACGATGCGTTGCAACCCTATCTGGCGGAAAAACTCACCGCTCAGCAAGCGGTGGAAAAGGCGCAGGTGCCGATCAAGGACTTCATGCTCGCGCAGACTCGTTCCAGCGACCTTGAGCTGTTCATGCGTCTGTCCAAACGTACCGACATCGCCACGCCTGATCAGGCGCCGCTGACGATTCTGGTACCGGCGTTTGTCACTTCGGAGCTTAAAACCGCGTTCCAGATCGGTTTCATGATCTTCATCCCGTTCCTGATCATCGACCTGGTCGTGGCCAGTGTGCTGATGGCGATGGGTATGATGATGCTTTCGCCGCTGATCATTTCGCTGCCGTTCAAGATCATGCTGTTCGTGCTGGTCGATGGCTGGGCGCTGATCATCGGCACCCTGGCCAGCAGTTTCGGAGGTGTCTCGCCATGACGCCAGAAGTCGCCGTCGATATCTTTCGTGAAGCACTGTGGCTGACTACATTGATGGTTGCGATTCTGGTGGTGCCGAGCCTGTTGGTCGGTTTGATGGTGGCGATGTTCCAGGCCGCGACCCAGATCAACGAACAGACCCTGAGCTTCCTGCCGCGTCTGCTGGTGATGCTGGTGACCCTGATCGTCGCAGGCCCCTGGATCGTGCAGACGTTCATGGAATACATCATCCAGTTGTACAAAAACATACCGATGGTCATCGGCTAAGCCATGCAATCGCTGCTTCAGCTGACCGATACCCAGATCAGTACCTGGGTGGCCTCGTTCATGTTGCCGCTGTTTCGCGTCGCCTCAATGCTCATGGTGATGCCAGTGTTCGGCACGACCCTGGTGTCGCGCCGGATACGCTTGTATTTCGCCGTGGCCATCACCGTGTGCATTGCGCCGAGCCTGCCGCCGATGCCGGCGGTCAGCCCATTGGATCTCAGCGGTTTGCTGCTGATTGCCGAGCAGATCCTGGTCGGCGCCGTTCTGGGGTTTTCCCTGCAGTTGTTCTTTCAGGCGTTTGCCGTGGCCGGACAGATCGTCGCGATACAGATGGGTATGGGCTTCGCCTCGATGGTCGACCCGGCCAACGGCGTCTCGGTGGCGGTGATCGGGCAGTTCTTTACCATGCTCGTGACCCTGTTGTTCCTGTCGATGAACGGCCATCTGGTAGTGTTCGAAGTCCTCACCGAAAGCTTCACCACGCTGCCCGTCGGCGGCGGTTTGATGACCGCGCAGTACTGGGAGCTGGCCGGCAAACTCGGCTGGGTGCTGGGGGCTGCATTATTGCTGGTATTGCCGGCGGTCACTGCGCTGCTGGTGGTCAACATCGCGTTTGGCGTGATGACCCGTGCGGCGCCTCAATTGAACATTTTCTCCATCGGTTTCCCGCTGACCCTGGTGCTCGGGCTGTTCATCGTCTGGGTTGGTCTGGCGGATATTCTCAATCAGTATCAACCGCTGGCCACCGAGGCCTTGCAGTTGTTACGCGAACTGGCACGGGCGCGCTGAGTCATGGCGGAGAGCGAAAGTGGTCAGGACAAAACAGAAGACCCCACGGAAAAACGTAAAAAGGACTCCCGCGAGAAGGGTGAGATCGCTCGTTCCAAAGAACTCAACACCCTTGCCGTGATGATGGCCGGTGCCGGCGCGCTGCTGGTGTTCGGCGGCATGTTGGCTGAAGACTTGATGGAGCTGATGCGCCTGAACTTCACGCTGTCCCGTGAGGTAATCATGGATCAGGGCTCCATGGGCGCGTTTCTGTTGCAGTCGGGCCAGATGGCGCTGTTGGCGATCCAGCCGATCATGATCACCCTGCTGCTGGCGGCGCTGATCGGGCCGATTTCCCTCGGGGGCTGGCTGTTTGCGGCGGGCTCCATGGCGCCCAAGTTCAGTCGGATGAACCCGGCGTCGGGCCTGAAGCGGATGTTTTCGTTCAAGGCGGTGGTCGAACTGCTCAAGGCGCTGGCCAAGTTTCTGATTACCTTGGGCGTGGCGTTGGCGGTGTTGTCGGCGGACGTCGACGACTTTTTGCGGATCGCCCACGAGCCGCTTGAAATGGCCATCATTCACAGCGTCACGCTGGTCGGCTGGAGTGCGTTGTGGCTGGCCTGTGGCCTGATCATCATCGCCGCCGTCGACGTGCCGGTGCAGCTCTGGGAAGCCCACAAGAAACTGCTGATGACCAAGCAGGAAGTGCGCGACGAGCACAAGGATCAGGAGGGGCGGCCGGAGGTCAAGCAGCGCATTCGCCAGACCCAGCGCGAAATGTCCCAGCGGCGGATGATGGCGGCGATTCCCGACGCCGACGTGGTCATCACCAACCCGACCCACTATGCCGTGGCGCTCAAATACGATTCGGAAAAGGGCGGGGCGCCGGTGCTGCTGGCCAAGGGCAGCGACTTCCTGGCGCTGAAGATCCGCGAAATCGCCGTGGCCAACAACGTCATGCTCCTCGAATCGCCGGGGTTGGCGCGCTCGATCTACTACTCCACCGAACTTGAGCAGGAAATTCCTGGTGGCCTCTACCTGGCGGTTGCTCAGGTGTTGGCTTACGTCTACCAGATTCGCCAGTACCGCGCCGGCAAGGGCAAACGCCCGGATCCGCTCAAGGACGATTTGCCGATTCCGCCGGATCTGCGCCGCGATTCCTGACAGTTGCCGTCTGTCTGAATTCGGTTTGCACCTGTCAACTCTGACAGGTGCGCTTGTTGAGCTTTTGCAGTTTGATGCTTGTTAACACCCAGTACCCGATACGGGTACTTCGAGCAGACGCAAGGGAGCACGACAATGAAAGGTACGTTCAGCAGCTATGACCCCAAAACCGGTAAAGGCATTATTACCCCGACGCGCTCGGGGAGTTCTTTTGCTGCCGCAACAGGTTTTTTTCTGGCGGACAAGGGTTACAAATTCAGTGTTCCGCTGACAGACGAAAATCGCGAAAAAATCAAAGTGGGCGATCCCGTCGAATTTGATGCGCCGAAAACAGCGTCAGGAAAAGCGACCAATCTACGAATCAATCCCCATCACCCGCCGCAGTAGTCTGCGCCCGTTCGACTGGCGGTTACCGTCTGTCTGAAAACGCTTTTTACCTGTCAGATCTGACAGTAGACGCCATCTTCCAGCAGCGCTGTCATGTATTCGGGAATTATCCCTAATCGCAGAGAGCACGATCATGTCAGAACAAATCTACAAAAAACTCGAAGGAATGACGCTGGAATATGTTTCAGGGCGGCTCGAGGAGAATCCGAGGGAGCGGGCCATTCGTTACACGGTCACATTCGACATGGATCTGGATTTCACCCACTTTGTGCAAATGGCCAACTTGTATATTCCGGGATATCTGAATAACCCGATCAACGCTGTACGGCCTGAACTGAACGGCACGGCTTACCACTATTCCTACAACTACTTTTTTGATGCCGCTGGAAAAATTCGCGACAACGCGGCGTTGTTCGGGATTTTCACTGATTCAGCTAATTACATGGATCAATGGGCGGCGGCTGCCGATCTGGAGGTGCGTTACGGCAAGCCTGAGTTTGAGATGATTGGCCGCAAATTGCGCATCCATGCACACAGAGACCTTCGCTTGCTTGATCAGTCGCGCAACATTGCTATTGCCGATTTGCCGGTCGTTTCCTTTCAGTGGGCGCTTAACCTGATGGAGGGGCACGTTGATGGCCCCCAAATTACTGCGCCATTTACCAAGGTCGTGCTCATGTACATGGATGAAGATCTTGTTGAGGTCGAAGGCCAGAAAATGTTCAGGGGCGCGAAGTACATCAATGGCAAGCAACTCAGCTTTGGTGCTATTTCGCCCAAGCAGATTCTGACCGCGCAGTGACATTTGCGCTGAGTGAACTGGCCCCTCCGCGAGCAGGCTCGCTCCTGCATTTGGAATACATGCCACTCCCAAATCTGGTTTGCATTTCATTCCACATCTGAAATGCATTTCCCTGTGGGAGCTTGCTCGCGAAAGGGCCATCCCGGTCAGCAGAAAAACTCGATCAAGCCCCGCTCACTGGTTAAATAAATCCGTCCCCAAATTACTTGCCGCCCCGATTCAACGTGGCGGCGGTTTTTTTATGATCGTTCCCACGCTCTGCGTGGGAATGCAGCCCGGGACGCTCCGCGTCCCTTCCAAAGCCGAACGCGGAGCGTCCGTTGAGGCATTCCCACGCGGGAGCGTGGGAACGATCATCGCGTGTCGCTACTGCGGCAACTCCAGATTATCCATCACCCGATTCACCGCCAGCTCGCCGAGCATGATCAGTTGCGCGATCCCCAGCAGCGTCCTGCGCTGCGATGCGGGTATGAGATGGGCGAAGTCATGAGCGATGGTTCTGGCTGAGGCGAGTGTTTCGCTGGCATCGGCCAGCAGTTCCTCATTTTTGAAGTCAGCGGTAACGGCGTACATCCGGCGGGTTTTACGCGGTGGTGGCGTGGAGCCGGGTGGGCAGAGGTAGTGATCGAGGGCGCGTTCGGCGGCATCGTTGAGTTTTTTCGAATCGAGGGATTCGTAGGGGGAGGCGAGGTCGATTTCGGGTGGGTTGGGTGTTGGTTTGATCATGGTGAAGCTCCTAGAGTCATTGGAGCTGCCATCGTTCGCTGCGAGACGAATGAGGGTGGCAGCTATACGCGGGTCGCAGACCGGGACTCTAGAACCGGCAGACCCGAAGGTCTCCCACGTACAGCCGCCATAAAAAAAGCGGGTGTTGTGCGTCCAGAGATCGACGGGCTGCGAGACCTGATCGCTGATTCGTCAGCGACCGGACCACAATAGAACCCTGTAGTGGTCTAATTTCCCCGGACACCCCGATAGGTGGAAAATGCATCTATCGAGGAGTTTTTCATGACCGACAAACGCAGAACATTCGACGAC
>NZ_JBIUWN010000133.1:0-6576 GCF_044743485.1 Pseudomonas sp. NPDC087614
GAGCTGGGCCTGTACAAGCGGGACGCCAAGGAATTGGGAGAACTGTTGTTTGAGGAAATCAGGCACGCTCTTGAAGACAACGAGCAGGTCAAATTGTCGGGTTTCGGCAATTTCGACCTTCGGGACAAACGCCAGCGGCCTGGCCGCAACCCGAAAACGGGGGAAGAAATCCCGATCACGGCTCGCCGTGTGGTCACCTTTCGTCCAGGGCAGAAGTTGAAGGCCCGAGTTGAGGCTTATGCTGGAACCAAGTCATAACGACGAACTTCCCGTTATCCCGGGCAAGCGTTACTTCACCATCGGTGAAGTCAGCGAACTGTGTGCTGTAAAGCCACACGTGCTGCGTTACTGGGAGCAGGAGTTTCCTCAACTCAACCCCGTCAAACGCCGCGGTAACCGCCGGTATTATCAGCGCCAGGATGTGCTGATGATCCGGCAAATCCGTGCGCTCCTTTACGATCAGGGTTTCACCATCGGCGGCGCACGCTTGCGTCTGTCCGGCGATGAAGCCAAAGATGACACCACCCAATACAAACAGATGATCCGGCAGATGATTGCCGAGCTCGAAGATGTGCTGGTTGTGCTCAAGAAATAAAAAGCTGCGTTTGAATGCTTCCAGTTTTCAAAAGCTTGCGATATATTCTTGAGCGCTCTTCGAGGCGAAGAGCGAGTTACAAAACCAGTCGGGGCGTAGCGCAGTCCGGTAGCGCACTAGCATGGGGTGCTAGGGGTCGAGTGTTCGAATCACTCCGTCCCGACCATATTATTCAATGACTTAGCCCAACTTTCGCGAGTTGGGCTTTTTCATGCGTAGGGACTTTTGCGGGGGTTCATCCCGTTTTTCTCCTCAGGATGGTCAGAGCCGGTCCTCGCGAATCGGTTGCCGACACTTTGTTTGCCGCCTCAATCAACTGCTCAAGTTCTGCGGTAGAATAGTGGCTCGTAACGCTACCATTCTTGTGCCCCAAGAGCGCCTTCCGATCCTCCAGTGTCACGCCCGCCGCACGAAGCCTTCTGCCAAAGGTGTGTTTTAGGTCGTGAATCCTGATCGATCTGAACCCAGGGTGTGCCGGTGACTTGTGTTCCATTTCCCACTTCGCCGCCGCTCTCACCCTGGCCTTCTTCCACGCTGTGTCATTCATCCGGTGCATCGGGGTTGGTCCGTACTCGTCCGACTGCCCATACGGGAAGACATACTTCGAATGCAGGCCGCGCTGTCCATCGATGACCGACATCGCCACCTTGTTCAGCACCACCAGCCTTTCATCGCCATTCTTCACGCCAGACTTTTCACTCCTCCCGCCAAAGTCAGCAGGGATCAGGAACACACTCGTTCCCAGTTCCGGCACTCGGATTTCCCAATCCCACTGAAGCTTGCAGACTTCCTGCTCTCGGCAACCCGTGTTCACCTTGTAGAGTGACATCCTCAACAGGTGGTCAGGGATTTCCGAGAACAACATCGACTGCTCTGCCCATGACATGGGGTAGGGCTTTCTGCTCGACTTCCTTTCCTCCAGCATCGAGATCATCGGCACGCTATCCAGCCACGGCCGTTTCTCTGCGTCTCGCCACTTCCTGTGGCACAGGTTCAAGATCCGAACGATTCGCTGTAAGGCGATGTTCACCGTGCGGTTTGAGACGCCTGGCTTCACCTTCCCCTTTTCGTTCTTCGTCGGCTTCTGCCTGTCGCGCTTGAAAGCCGCCAGTGTTCCGTCATCTATATGGGTGATCGGCAGATCCCCGATGTACGGATCCAGCTGTTCAATGTGTGATGCTGACAGGCCAATCGACGCCTGATCCTTGAACTCCACCAGGAACCGCGTCGCTGCCTCACGCCAGGTTCTCACCTGGCGCACACCGTAGACCTTTTCCTGCCTGAGCTTTTCCAGCCGGTGAATCAGGTACTGCTCCGCTTCTTGCCTTTCGCTTGCTCCAGTGCTTTCCTGAAGTCGCTGACCTCTGACGACCTTGTCGATGTGCCAGATTCCGTTTCTCTCGTAGAGACCGGAGATCGTTTTTCGCGCCATTTATTAACTCCTTGGCGCCCACTGCGGGGCTGATTGTTGTCCTGATTGGCCGCTTTATCAATTGCCATGGACTCAACGTAGGCGTCTGCCCACTGGTCCAGCTCGATCCGGTCGAAGCCGACGCCCTGCTTCCCGATCGGGAATTCACGAACGTTCGGCCGGACTGTTTTGTTGAATTCGTCCCGGCACATGCCGAGATAGCCGTATGCCTCGCCGGCGCGAATGAAGCGCGGGAGGATGGGCGCGACCTGGGCCGCGCTTCGATTTGTCATGAGGTGATGCTCCATGCCGCGCGTGGCGGCAGAAGGTGGTGATGGGTTACAGGCTGGCGCGGAGAGCGCTGATCCAAGTGTTTCGCTGCTCAGTACGAGCAACTTCATCCGCATAGGCTTTTTTGTGGTATGCGATGCTGCTGATGGTCTTTTCCTTCGCGGACTCCAACCATTCCAAGCCAGACAGCACTGGGGTAGGTGTTGCGTAATAGCTGGTGTCGCAGTCCCATTTGAGCGAATCGGTGATCTGCTGGATCATGAATTCCTTCAGGCATGCGTGCTCTTCGCTCGGCGGGATCCAGAGGCGAGCGCACTTCAACATTTCTTCGTATCGCTGGCGCAGGTCGTCATGCTCTTTGATCCGAGAAAGGCGCTGCACTTCCGCTTCGGTGTGATCCGCAGCAGCTTTCAATTCGCACTCGCGCTGTGTCATCGACTCCAGGGCCGCAAGCGTTTCCCGATCTGCGTCCAGTGCTTTCGCGTGGTAGTCGCTTGGCTCGAATCTTTCAGGGATCTTTTCCCCGCCGCCCGGCTCGTCGCGGAGGGTGATGGTTGCGCCAAATGCGCGAGCGCAGTTCAGCGCAAAAGTCGAAAAGCTGATGCCGTCTTTGATGTCGGCTGTATATCCAGTAGGCATGCGAATTCCTCGCCCGCCGTACACCGGCAGGCTGTTGAGTTGGGGGAGGTGTTACTGCTGGATCAGTTCGGCGGGAACCTTCAAGGTTGCACCGCGCTTGGAAAACACCACGGCGCGGAACACAGCGATTGTTCGGGATTCGCCGGGCTGGCGGTTGAACGGATCGTTCGTCGCGTCGGCCAGCCATGGGTGTCGGTGGCCAACATCGACCCAGACGCCGTACTTCGTGATCAGGTGATCGGCGTCGGGCGCGGCGAAGAGTTGAAGCTGACCGGTACCGGGCTGCTGATCACCCTCAATCGCGCTGATTGCCCACTCAAGCGCCGGGCCGGCCAGTTCCTCGGTGCGGACGCTCACCATGCGGCTCATGGGTAATTGTCGTAGTTATCGAAGCAAGAGCCGCACAAGGGTCTCCATCCTTGGCTGATTGCTTGGGGGTGATCCTTTCGAACCCATCGCCATTTTTGGACGAATGATCCGCAGTCTCGGCAGCGGATGTAGTGGTCGACGGCTTTTCGCTGAGCGATTTCAATCTTCTCGCGCTCCAGCTCCAGACGGTGCGCTTCTTGTTGCTCGGCGAACCACTGCTTTTCTTGCTCCACAGTCATTTCCGGAAAGATGTCGCTCATCTGTGTCATCGCCACGGCCCCCTGTAGATCAGGTAGGCCATGTAGAGCGGGGCGAAGATCATGGCTGAACCTCTCATGCTACCGCTCTCGCGGTGGCGACTTCATCAATGAGCGATTGCGGGAGCCTTGCTGCGAATTCCCCTTCCGACCACGACAGGGGTTCAGACTTGCGGATCATCTCGTTCAGCAGTTCGAACGCAGCAAGCAACTGATCGTCGCGGATCTCGCCGTCTTCCGGCAGGTCATCGCAGAAATGGTCTTCCGGGTCGATTTCACGGGGATAGTTCGGCTCACAGATGCAGAGTTGAACGTCAGCCAGTTCGATATCGCTGTCGATCAGGTAGTCGCGCAGGCTGTCCTCATCAAAGAAGTAGCGGTTGCCATCGAAGATAACCAGAGGCTCGCCGGCCCAGTCCTTGACTGGCATCGCCGCGAATTTTGCTTGGCGCCGGACGTGTCGGCACTCATTGCAGGAACTGTTCACCTCATAAATAGGGTGTTCAGGGTTGATGTCGCAGCGTCGGTGAGTTGCGCCGCAGTAGCGGGCCATGTGTTCATCGTTGCCCCAGAAGCGGCCATCTGCGGCGACCCATCCAGTGAGGGTCTGAATGCTGGCGGCTTCGGGGGATTCGTACATCACGACTTTTTCTTCAGACATGACTTCGTCCTTGCCGCTATAGCGGCTGACTTTGAAGGGGAATGGAGTAATTTTGCTGGAGGAGTACAGATGTACTCTTATCGGGATTCGGCTGATTCGCTGGCTGGGTGTGTCGCGTTCCAGCGCTCGAAAGCCTCCTGCGTGGTCGCGGCCTCGATCTTCTCGTCGCACTGGTTGCACGCCGCCACACCACCGGCCGCGCCGACATCGCGGTGACCTTGCTTGCACGGGTTCATATGCCAGTCGTCATCCTGTTCCTGTTCAGCGACCTCAACCACCAGGTGCTTACCGCAGGAATGGCAGAAGTGCATGCCGTTTTCTTCCGGCCCATCCTCGTGGAATGACCAGGTCTCACCGCAACCACTGTTCCAGATGCCGCTGTCGTCTTCGCGACTCCATTCGCAGGTCCCGGCACGATCATCGTTCATTTGATCCGCTGCGTTCAGGCGCTGCTGCAGGGCGTCACGCTCGGCGCGGAGCTGATTGACCTCATCCTGAGCCTGGTCAACGATCTCCTGCGCTTCGTGCTTGTCGATCCAGTTGCCGATCCCTTCGGCCTTGAGCACCCGGCTGTTGTCAGGCGAGTGGATAAAGCCGTAGTGCTTGAGCGCGCAGATCTTGTCCCAATACTCAAAGCCTTTACGCGTTTTTATGTCACGCATCATGCAATCTCCATCGATACCAGATCATGGGCATTCACAACCTTCATGCCGAGCTCGCGGGCAATGTGCACTTCGAGCCGGGCGCCTTTCGAGTTCTCCCAGCCGGGCAGCACAGCAACCTGACCGCATAGGCCGAGCCGCGTCAGGTCGTAGGCCATGTAGTCAGCCCAGTCCGCACCGTCGACGACGCCATGCTCGGCGGGGTTCTCGACGACGTAGCCCCGGGCGCGCAGCTCGGCGGCCATCTTGTTGAAGGCGGGGAAGTTGAAGTCTTCGAAGCCAGTCATCGGCCCGGCCAGGTACAGGCGGTTGGCGCGGGTGGCGGCCAGGGTGACACCAGAACCTGCTGAAGCTGTAGACAGGTCGTGCCAGGTATCAACCTCGAACTCCGCCGGGCGAAGGCCAAGGTGCCTGCCGTCGGGCATCACCGCCGCGACGGCGCCGTGGCTGTTCGTCCACACCGGATACGATTGGCCGACCATGGCAACCGGCATATCACCCTTGATGTAAGCGAGCCCGACGCCTGGCATAGGATCGGCGGTGACGGTCTTCAGCATCCGGACCGTGCGCGGCACTCTTTCGCCAAACGGGTAGGTGTTGCTGCGCTTGCGCAACGCGGGGCAGTCGATACGGTTTTCTGTGGGCATGGCAATGTCCTATGCCGGGGCATGCCCGGGCGGTGGAGAGTGGCGAGGGATCAGCTACAGTTAAATGGTCATTCACAAGGAGTGCAGGAAATGGCATGTCGAATTTGCAATGAATCGGCTGAGGATATTGCTCCGCTAGGCGATTATCAGGATTGGAACTGCAGCGGATGTGGCCGGTATCGGATATCTGGAAGTCTTCTGGCCGAGCTGGATGCAAATCAACAGAGCCTCGATGTGGAGGCGACGAGGATTTGGATTGCAACCAATCGGGCAACAGGTGACGTACCGAACCTTTCAACGTTCGCAGCAAAACAACACAACCTGATAAGGGGTTAGGCGGCTACTGCATCGTTCTCTGCAGCCCTCCAAGGATCGTTGGCCCGTGCCAGCGCAGCCATCGGCGGCGGGCTGACGCTGTTGCCGCACATATGCACCTGCTGGGTCTTGGTGAAAGGCTTTCCGTCGGCGCCGTGGCTGATGATGTAGTCGGCGGGGAAGCCCTGAGCCTTGTACAGTTCGGCCGGTTGAAGCATCCGAAGGCAGATGTCGACGATCACGTAAGGCGTTCCCTTGATGGTGACGGTGACTAGGCCTAGCCGATCCTTGGTGGTGATGGTTGGCGCTGGTGCGTCGGCGGCGCTCATGTTCTCGGTGCCGTAGTAGCTGATCAGGAATGCGGCGACCCTCAGTGCGCCGGCTTCGACCTCTGGTGATAGCTGGAACTCAACCAGCGAACTCTTCCCGCCACCACCGGCCGTGATGGTCGGCGCCGGTTCGTCTACACCCTGGCCAACGCTGGCGCCGAACTGGCGCTCCATGAAAGCGGTGACCAGCCCGTGGTGAGTGCCACCGGCGCTGATGGTGTGCAGCGGATCGGCTGCGTCCCGTGCATCGCAGTTGCCGCGCAAGTGCACCAGGTTGGCGGTCACCAGTTGCTGCTGGCTTCCGGTGTTGGTCACCGTGGTCATCGGATCTTCGATGCTTTTGGCGGCCGTGGTATTGAACCCACCATTCATCTGAGCCATGAATACGGTTGAAATGCCC
>NZ_JBIUWN010000134.1:0-6565 GCF_044743485.1 Pseudomonas sp. NPDC087614
GGCACTGTGATGTTGAACCCGGATCGGCAGCAGCAGACCGAGAAAAGAGCGGCATAGTTAGACGGCGACGCGACAACAACCTTGAAAAACGCCGAGGGACACGAGCCAAAAAGGACGGGTAAGGGTTGGAAGGGAATGGGGACTCAAGGGTAAGAGCTCTATCCGAAAAGGCTAAAAGGCCACTGACCCAGCCACCTCCCGGGGGTCACGATGCTCAGTCTGTTTCGCCACAAAAGGCAGAAGCCACCTCCGCCACCGACCATCAACGTCGCCGAAGGCTACCTACCCGTTGAGTCGGCCCACAGCCTGTTAGCGGCGGACCACCGCTGTCAGTTGCTTGATCGGATTTGGCAGTACACCGCCCTCTCCCACGCGCAGTTCAGCCAGCTCTATTTGAATCCGATACATCGTTACGCCGAACAGGTCCAGCAACTCCTGGCCAGCGAAACACACCACCATGCGTATCTCGGCGGCATGCTCGACCATGGCCTGGAGCTGGTCGCTTGCAGTTTGAAACTGCGTCAGTCGTATCTGCTTCCCACCGGCGCCGCGCCCGAAGACCAAGCCGCCCAGACCGATGCTTGGTCGGCCGGCATCGCCTATGGCGCCCTGCTGCATGACATCGGCAAGATCGCCGTGGACCTGCAGGTCGAACGCCAGGATGGCCGGGTTTGGCATCCTTGGCAGGGTCCCCTGGATCAGCCCTACCGTTTTCGTTACCTCAAAGGTCGTGACTACCACCTGCACGGTGCCGCCGCAGGCTTGCTCTATACCCAGATTCTCGACCGCCCAATCCTCGATTGGCTCAGTGGATTTCCGCCACTGTGGGCCAGTCTGCTGTATGTCCTTGCGGGCCAGTACGAACGTGCCGGCGTGCTCGGTGAGTTGGTGATGCAGGCCGACCGTGTTTCCACCGCACAGAACATCGGTGGTAACCCGAGCAAGGCGCTGCAAGCGCCGATTCATTCGCTGCAACATCACTTGATTAGCGGACTGCGTCATCTGGTTCAACACGAGCTGAAACTCAACCAGCCCGGTGCCGCGGGATGGCTGACCCAAGACGCACTCTGGCTGGTCAGCAAGAGGGTCACGGACAAGCTGCGAGCCTATCTGCTGTCGCAGTCGATCGAGGGTATTCCATCGTCCAATATCGCTGTGTTCGACGAGCTGCAGTCGCATGGTCTGGTCGAGTCCACCCCGGAAGGCAAAGCCATCTGGACCGCGCTTGTGGCACAGGGAAATTGGCAGCAGACATTCACCTTTCTGCGCATTCAACCGGCGTTGATTTGGGGAAGCGAAGACCGCCCAGAAACTTTCAGCGGAACGGTGAGCATTACTGTCGGTGACCACTCGACTGACGCTCGGGTAACGCCACTAGCCCCCAACGCAGGTCAAGCAGGATCGCGTCAAATCTCTTCGCTGACGGATACCGTTGCGATAGAAGATGCTGACTACCTCGGCACACTGCTGGATATGTTTGAAATGGGAGAACCCGAGGTACGTGATGCACCGTCAGCAAACGCTCTCGAAATCTCAAATCCTCCTTCGAATAACCCTGGCCAGGCATTCCTGAATTGGCTCAAGGAAGGCATCCTCAGCCATAAGCTGATCATCAATGACAGCAAGGCCAAAATCCACACGGTGAGTGGCAGCGTATTACTGGTCACACCTGGCCTCTTCCAACGTTACGCGCAGGAGTTTCCTGGTATCTCACAGGGGGCCGATCAAGAAACTGAAAAATGGCGCTGGGTACAGAAGCAGTTTGAAAAACTGAAGATCCACAGGAAGCGTGAGGACGGTCTGAATATCTGGACGTGCCAAGTGCACGGCCCCAGGAAAACAGCCACTTTGAAGGGATATCTGATTGAGGAACCGAAGCTATTTTTTGAATGGATACCACCCGATAATCCCTTTCTTAAAATTGAGAAAGCTTAAATCCCCCAAGGATCTCATTTCGGGTCGAAGCGCGAGACTGCCTCATCGACGCCTTCGTTATCCAAGACGCTGGGTGATAAATCCGGAAGTACTCTTGGTGAGGTACCACGTCAGGATGCAGATCACCGGCACGGCAAGAGCAATCGTTAGAAGAGATATGATGATCTTGACAGACGACCTAAATGTTTTGCAGGAAGAGACCCCATCTCGGGTTTCCAGTCCGCCCACCGACTTGTATGCTCTGTAGCGATCAAAATCGCTCCCGCGACAACCGTGACGTTGTCACTGTTCAGACTTTTCGTCGGTAAACCATCTCCATGACCATCGCCATCACTGCACCCGAGAAGTTCAACTTTCAGGATTTGGCCTGCCTGGAAATGATGTTGCGCTTCGAAAACAAAACTCAAGCGAACTTTTACGTCGAACCTCTGGGTGGAGAGGACGGGGAGATCCGATTTGAAGGCACAGCAACAGGCCGCCGGGTAGAAATCCAAATCAAAGGGTCGGAGCTAGCGGTCAAGCTGTTGGACATTGCCAAATATCTGGCTCATTGCCCACCACGGAAAAGTAACGGCACCTTGCTCGAGCGTTTATTGGACGACCCAGAGCTTACCGTGCTGTTCATAGTCTCCGGTCGTTGCGATGATCAGACGGCGCTTTATTCCGTGGCACCTGATTGGTTGGGCGCCAGTCACGGAAAGCCGATCAAGGTGACGGATGCCCAGGCATTCATTGATGTATGGTCCAGCTGTTCTTCGCCCCATGAGGACGATAAGGACTTGGCAATCAAGCGCAAGAATCACTGCCTGACGCTAGCCGGGAAGCTTTCAACATCGGAAATACGCGATGCCTTTCAACGGCTGATCATCCTTGAACGGGTGAGCAACAACTCTTTGCTGGCGAGCTGCTCCGAACATTTGAGGCGGTCTTGGCGTGTCCCTGATGATCGAATTGACCAGGTTATTCTTGAGCTACGCGAGATCGTTAGCGCATCGAAAAGCCTTACCCACCTGATCGACTCATTCCCAAAAGTTCGCGCATTGCTCAACACCATTACTCCCCTGAGCATCCGCCCCACGGACTATGTCGCACGTGGCCAGGAGCAGGCATGGTTCACTCACTTGTCTCGTCATGGCGTACTGCTGCTTTCGGGCTTGCCACGAGTCGGTAAAACCTCTTCTGCGCGCTGGGTCGCTGCAGAGTTCGAGCAGCTCGGGTATGAAGTACGACGGTACTCTGATATCGACGACGCAGAACGATTTCTATCGCAACCAGGTACAGCGAGTCGGTTGGTGGTATTGGACGACCCTCTCGGTGGAACGCATTCGGTAGTCGAGCCGGTAAGGGTCCTTCGTCGACTCGAGCAACTGACAATCGAGTTAAGCCGAGGAACTCGGCGAAAACTGATCGTCGCCCAAGTGGAAAACCATCTGCTGACCGCCAGTCGCAAAGCGAACTTGAATCTTCTGAAAACGGCAGGTCACCAATGGTGGGATCTGGGCCAGTCCGGCAGCCTTTTCAAGGGACAGCTGTGGAGTCAGTTTGCATCTACGGAGCAAGTCCCCGATCCCATTCGCTCATACGTGCAAAATGCTGTTGACCAAGGGGCCTTGGATTTAGAGCCCGGTTGCTTGCTCCACTTGGCCAGCCACCATTACGAGTATGAGGGAGGCTGTGACCTGGACAACCTATACCGTTTCGCGAGGGTCGATGCAGCTAGCCTCGGACACGCTCTCACGGAGCAAGGGTTTAGCAGCATCCTATTGGGAATGTCTGTCGCCTCCAGTGTCAGCGAGCCGATTTCGTCACAGATGCTGGCCGTTTTGGTGGACAAACAAAACGAGGACTCAGAAGCCGCGATCTTAGCCGCAGGTTCACTGTTCGATGATCTTTTCGGTATTCCGTTAGAGCAACTTGCAATGCCATCCACTCCTCAAGACAGGGACAAAGAGGCACAACTCGCCTCGCTGGCCAGTAAGAGGATCATTGAGGTAGTTGCACAAAAAAATATTGCGTTCAGTCACCCGTTTTATCGCTCGGCTGCAGAGGCTAGCCTCGACGACGTCAATTCGTTCAACGTCGACCGGGTCACCAAAGTGATTGCCCAAGGCTTATTCTGCTGGATACCAAGCACATCTCGCGCCACTGCACGTAACCTCGATTGGGTTTTCCAGAGCCTCGTTCAACTGCCTGAGGCTCGCCAGCAAATAGTCAACTACGCCGAGCGTGGATTGAAATCGGTCTTTCCTTCGACTCGTGACCTTTGTTTCAACTTTCTACTTCGCCACCTGAGCGTACTTCAGGCTGATGTACGCCATCGGCTACCTCAGTGGGTGTCAGCAGTCAGTTACTTGACCCTCGATGACATGGAATGGCGTAACGGTGAGGCGCGCCTGTCAGACGAGGCCGGACAGGGGTTTCGTAACCTTGGGAACTGGGGAGCGAAGCCGTCACTGGACGAGGGAGAGCTAGACCTATGGGGAGCCAAGGACAGCCCGTTACCAACGCCTGAGCAGGCAGCTCGAGTGCTCAGTTATTACAAAGACAACCTGGTAACCATGACCTTAGGCAGCATGGGCCGTTTGCTTAGTTTCAATGAGGCCGTAGTTCGCGCGGAAGCAGTCGAACTGTGGCTGCAGTTTCCGCGAGCGGACGACGACGAGGTCATACTGCGCATTTTCCGCGAGGACCATCCACTGGTAGCGCTTGCAGCTCTTAAAGGAACGGTTAAAGGCTGGAACCAATGGACAGAACCGCGGCGAACGCTAATTCTGGAAGGCTTGGCAAGACAAGTTGGCGTCCCCAGCGCAGCAACAGTCGTCATCGCGAAGTTGCTGCTATTCGGTCGTGTGGAGCACACGGGAAAGCAGACTCCCTGGCGGATCTTTGCCACGCTGATGCCGATTGCATTGAGCTCGCTCCCACACAACGCACCAATCGTTGACGCTCGACTCCACGATGTTTGTCTTCAGTCATCAAAATATCTGCAACCTGCCGAAATGATCGACATCTGCGATGCCTGGACCGGTTGGCTCGAGCGCATGCTTCACGATCAGCGTATTCCTGCAGACTTTGCCCTAGGTGTTGTCGAGATTTTGATGCATGCCACAAGGATGCATCCAGAGCTGAGAAAGTCGCGCATTGAACACCTGCTCGCCTTCAAGGACTCGGGAGCGGTACTGGCGTTCACTGCAGACTTGATACACCACGTTGAGCAGCTGACAGATGTTGAGCATCAGAAGCTTATGAAAGTTTGTCTCGAACCACGCCCGGACAGCCGATGGATATCCGCGGCGTTGCTGATGCTAAGTCAAACCCCGTCTTCTGTACTGCACCAGATTCTTCCTTCGGGATTGACGGTCGATTCCTCACCAAAACAGCTTGTAGAACAGCTGCCACTGCCACTACTTGAGGCGGTGATGGACATATTTTACGGCGTCAGAGGTCCTTTGGGTCAGCTCGGTATTGGTAGAGCCAATTCGCACATTTGGATGCCTGTTTTCGAACTGGTTGCGAGCCTACCAGAGCATGCCTTATTCAATGACATGTGGGAGCATTTGGCCAGCGAAGGTTGGCATGAGACAGACCAAGTCGTGACACGTCTGATCCGGGCAAATGCCACCTCTGACAGCGAACGAATTCTCGACATTCTGATTCGGGTCACTTCGCGCTCAGGGAACCCTCTGCCACAGAGCTGGAAGCTGCTATTGGGTCGGGCGCCCGATCCACAGACGCGAGAACGTTGGCTGAAAAAAGTACTGGTGTTGGGGCCGGTGATCCTGCGGGATCTTAGCGAGTTGGACGATTGGCTAGTAGAGAAACAGGATCAACGAGGATTCTGGGAGGTGTTCAAGGAAGATGGGGCCTTGTTGAGACTCACTGCAGCATTAAAAGAAGGTATGCCCGGCATCGACCTTCATGGTCCGCATCTCGCCTCCATCCTTGAGATCTGTATCGACAAATGGAACGGACAGTTCGCCGATACTTACTCCATTCTGCAGAGGCGGTTCACCACCTTAGGTATCACCAGCCCGGAGTTATTGGCACTTCTAGAACAACGACGGCATCAGGCAATCAACAATGCCACCCAGTTGCGAACGCAAACTTACGCTCCTTGGCCCCCAACTGATTGGATTGGACCATGACGCCTACCATTTGAGGCGCGGCACTAGTCTGTAGTGATCTCGGGAACGGCAGCGTCGCTCAGAAGCTGATACAGCTCGGCCACACGACGCCGCTGGCCGCGCTCTCGACAGAAAGCAAAGATCGCGCGCTGCTTGGCGCGTGTGAGTGCCACGAAAAAAGTTGCAAGGCCTTCGGCGTTACCCGGTGTGTGTGCCCACCAAGCCTGATCATCAAGGCCGACGAAGACAATGGTGTCGTATTCGAGTCCCTTGCTCTTGTGGACGGTCATCAGTGGAATTTGCTCGAGGCCCTCAAAGGCATCCAGACAGATCGTCCAGTTCGCAGCCCCCCTCGCCGAAGCGGCGAGATGCAACTGGAAGGCTTCGACCATGATTGCGAGCAGATCGCCATGTGGTGGTCAACTAATTCCGGACACCTCGATAGGTGGTTTCGATGCCATCGCCCGCTCGTAAACGGTCGGCGGCAGATACCCCAGTTTTGAGTG
>NZ_JBIUWN010000135.1:0-602 GCF_044743485.1 Pseudomonas sp. NPDC087614
ATCATGCGTTACGCCGAAGAAAGCGATGACGGCAACATCCAGAACATTGATGTCAATGCGATGGAGAAGCACGCCAACCAGTACATCTCGCAGCAGATCTTCAACATTCTGACGGCGCAGGCGGTCACGACTGACTACGACCAGAACTATTTCCGCCGCGCCGGCATCGACATCGGCGAAACCATTCGCCTCGACGCCAACGACCTGTTCATGAGTCTGGCCGGCCCGGTGGCGATTGCCTATGCCGAATCGGTGGTGCCGGAAACGCCGCCGCCGAGCAGCGACAAGTTCAAGGT
Organism: Pseudomonas sp. NPDC087614; assembly: GCF_044743485.1. NCBI lineage: Bacteria > Pseudomonadati > Pseudomonadota > Gammaproteobacteria > Pseudomonadales > Pseudomonadaceae > Pseudomonas > Pseudomonas sp. NPDC087614. The sequence goes on from NZ_JBIUWN010000135.1 coordinate 297, forward strand.
GTTCGACAAAGAACCACAGCGCCTGAACATCGACGATCTGTTCTTCCGCTCGATCGACCTGCCGCACTTCAACAAAGTGACCCAGGCGATCGAGGGCATCAGCTTGCTGCCGATCGAATCCAAGCGTTATCGCGCCTCGCTGGAGCAGTACAAGAACTCCGGCTACGACGCCGCCGCGCTGCACGACCTGCACTTCTTCAAGAACTGCTCGTCGGTGGTCTCGATCGTTTCGCTGCCAAAAGACTACAAGCTGTCGTACATGGACCTGAACCGGTTGAGACCACCGACGAGCAGTTCTTGAAGAAG
>NZ_JBIUWN010000135.1:612-6468 GCF_044743485.1 Pseudomonas sp. NPDC087614
CAACTCAACAGCCTGTTCCCCAACACCACGCTCAAGCGCTACGCACTGGTGATCGGTGCCTCGGCCAACTTGTCGCTGACCACCCTCATCGCCAAGAGCCCGTGCCTGTCGGATGACTTCCTGACGCTGATCGTGGCGTTCATCAAGCGCTGCTTTGCGAAAAACCCGTACCGTTTCGACGAGACGCTGGACAATTCGATCCTCGATTTCATCATCCATGAGGACTTCGACGAAGACCGCATCGATGAACTGCTCAACGAGTTCGAGAACCCGGCGAAGATCCTCGACACCAACTGGTACGCGATCAAACCGATGTACGAGAAGAAGTATCGCGAGTTGATCAACGACAAAGAGAAGTTTGTCTCGATCAACGATATTCGCCTGTCACGCGATTGCGTGAAGAAGGCGATCAAGTACCTGCGTGAGATTTATCGTCACCGGATTGGCAAGACCAAGGTTATTTCCCTCAATAACCACACGGGCAAGACTTACTCGGTCTGATCCAGAACCGAGTCGCCCCTTTCGCGTGCAAGCCCGCTCCCACAGGGGAATGCATTCCAAATGTGGGAGCGGGCTTGCTCGCGAAGAGGCCCTCAAGTTCACTGAACATCTCAACCTTTCCAACATCCAGAAACAATTAAGCAGCCGTTAGGCTGCTTACTAAACTGTTCCCGTTACGTTTACGTCACCGTGATGCCACCCTCGCTTGTGGCCTTTCTTCACGGCAACGTGCCATCACGCTACTCGGCTACACACTTTTCGCTGACGACCGTCCGCACCATCAAGGTGCGACATCAGTGGCAAGCGCCCTTTCCTGGATCAGAATCCACGGTGAAACCACCACCGCCCAGAGCGCCGGGTCACGCTCGAAAATATCCAGTGCCCGCGTTTCAGACAGCTTGGCGACCTTGTCTTCGGCCAGCCAGGCAGCCACTTTGGCACCATCGTCCGAGGCCACGGCCTCGGCAGCGGCGATCAAATCAAGGCTTGGGTCGACCCACAATAGGGCACCCTTGGCAAAGAACGGCTCCAACTCTTTCCAGGTGATAGATGCGGTTTCACCAAGCAGCTTGGCATAGAGGGTGCTAGGTTCTTGATTCATGGGAACTGTCCGGAAAAGAAATCGACGCGAATGATAACGTCGGTGGTCCGCCAGCAAAACCCGGTAGCAAATCGCTTCACCGAACGAAAAGAGCAGGAACGCCAAGGAATGCTGCTGATTGGGATATATGCCCACGAACGCCCCGCCGCAATTCTGTCTTTTTCATTCAAAAATGCGACACCCTCAGGTTTTGTCCCTCGGCGCCCGCTTCCCAGGCTTACAACCGGCGCTCTACACTGTACCGGTACAGTTGCCGGGGGCATTTTCCGGAGGGTATCGCAAAGATATCTGACCCGGTTCTGCTGCTACGGCGCCAGAACTCAAAAAAATTACAACAGTAAGAGTGGAGCACTATGACAAAGGCTACTAAGCAGATTTCCAAACTGTTTGCCGCTATGGTTCTGGCCGGTGTTGCCAGCCATTCGTTCGCAGCTGACACCATCAAAATCGGTATCGCCGGTCCTAAAACCGGTCCAGTAGCCCAATACGGCGACATGCAGTTCAGTGGCGCGAAAATGGCCATCGAACAGATCAACGCCAAGGGCGGCGTCGACGGCAAGAAGCTCGAAGCCGTTGAATACGACGATGCCTGCGATCCGAAACAAGCGGTCGCGGTCGCGAACAAGGTCGTCAACGACGGCGTGAAGTTCGTGGTCGGTCACCTGTGCTCCAGCTCCACTCAGCCTGCTTCGGACATCTACGAAGACGAAGGCGTGATCATGATCACCCCGGCTGCCACCAGCCCGGAAATCACCGCCCGTGGTTACAAAATGGTCTTCCGCACCATCGGCCTGGACAGCGCCCAGGGCCCTGCCGCCGGTAACTACATCGCCAAGTTCGTCAAACCGAAAGTCGTCGCTGTTCTGCACGACAAGCAGCAATACGGTGAAGGCATTGCCACCGCCGTGAAAACCACGCTGGAGAAGGATGGCGTGAAAGTCGCCGTGTTCGAAGGCATCAACGCCGGCGACAAGGATTTCTCCTCGATCATCGCCAAACTCAAGCAAGCCAACGTCGACTTCGTTTACTACGGCGGCTACCACCCAGAGCTGGGTCTGATCCTGCGTCAGTCCGCTGAAAAAGGCCTGAAAGCCAGGTTCATGGGTCCGGAAGGCGTGGGTAACGACTCCATTTCGCAGATCGCCAAAGACGCTTCCGAAGGTCTGCTGGTAACCCTGCCGAAATCCTTCGACCAGGATCCGGCCAACGTCGCCCTGGCTGATGCCTTCAAGGCGAAGAAAGAAGACCCGAGCGGCCCGTTCGTATTCCCGTCCTACTCGGCTGTTGAAGTGATTGCCGGCGGTATCGCTGCCGCCAAGAGCGAAGACACTGCCAAAGTGGCTGAAGCCATCCACGCTGGCACCTTCAAAACCCCGACCGGCGATCTGAGCTTCGACGCCAAGGGCGACCTGAAGGACTTCAAATTTGTGGTTTACGAGTGGCACTTCGGCAAACCAAAAACTGAAGCTTCGCCTCAGTAAGGCCCTGCCTGACTGACTGCCAATAAAGCCCACGGCGTGCCGTGGGCTTTGTTTTACGAATGTATGGGCCGCGCTGGCGTGATCCGCCAGTCTCCCCACCTGAAAATCTCAAAACCGTCATCAGCGGTTCGCTGGCAAAACCCGGATTCGAAGTGGATAAAGATCCACGGGGCCGGGCGGGAAAATGACTCCACCAGTGAAATGCGTATCAGGTTTTTAGGAGCGTTGTAATGCCTGACCTCTATCACTTCTTCCAGCAGCTGGTTAATGGTCTGACCATTGGCAGCACGTATGCCCTGATTGCCATCGGCTATACGATGGTCTACGGCATCATTGGAATGATCAACTTCGCCCATGGCGAGGTGTACATGATCGGTTCCTACGTGGCGTTCATCGCCATCGCCGGGCTGGCCATGATGGGAATCGACAACGTCCCGCTGTTGATGACCGCTGCTTTCATCGCGAGCATCGTCGTGACAAGTTCCTACGGTTACAGCATCGAACGGATCGCCTACCGCCCCCTGCGCGGCAGCAACCGTTTGATTCCGCTGATTTCCGCCATCGGTATGTCGATCTTCCTGCAGAACACGGTTCTGCTGGCGCAAGACTCCAAGGACAAATCCATCCCCAACCTGATTCCGGGCAACATTACTTTCGGGCCAGGTGGCGCACATGAAGTGCTGATTTCCTACATGCAAATCGTGGTGTTCGTGGTGACCCTCATCGCCATGCTCGGCCTGACGCTGTTCATCTCCCGCTCTCGCCTGGGTCGCGCCTGCCGCGCCTGCGCCGAAGACTTGAAGATGGCCAACCTGCTCGGCATCAACACCAACAACATCATCGCCCTGACCTTCGTCATTGGTGCTGCGCTGGCGGCCATCGCGGCCGTGCTGCTGAGCATGCAATACGGCGTGATCAACCCGAACGCCGGTTTCCTGGTCGGCCTCAAAGCCTTCACCGCTGCGGTACTGGGCGGCATCGGCAGCATTCCCGGCGCCATGCTCGGCGGGCTGGTGCTTGGGGTGGCGGAAGCCTTTGGTGCCGATATCTTCGGCGACCAGTACAAGGACGTCGTGGCTTTCGGCTTGTTGGTTCTGGTGCTGTTGTTCCGTCCGACCGGCATTCTGGGCCGTCCGGAGGTTGAGAAAGTATGACTAGGAATCTTAAACAGGCGCTGTTCAGCGCTTTGCTGGTGTGGGCTGTGGCCTACCCGGTACTGGGTCTGAAACTGACCATCGTCGGCATCAACCTTGAAGTGCATAACACCAGCCCGGCCATTCTGGCGACCATCGCCATTTGCTCGGTGCTGATGTTCCTGCGTGTGCTGTTCAACCAGCAGATCAGCAAGGCGTGGAAGTCCTCGCCCGGCATGCCGCTGATCCCGGCCAAGGCCAGTAACTTCCTGACCCTGCCGACCACCCAACGCTACATCATCATCGCGCTGATCCTTGGCGCGCTGGTCTGGCCGTTCTTCGGCTCCCGTGGCGCGGTGGACATCGCAACGCTGATCCTGATCTACGTGATGCTCGGCCTTGGCCTGAACATCGTGGTCGGTCTGGCCGGTCTGCTCGACCTGGGTTACGTCGGCTTCTACGCCGTCGGTGCCTACAGCTACGCGCTGCTGTCGCACTACTATGGCCTGAGCTTCTGGATCTGCCTGCCGATTGCCGGCCTGATGGCGGCGACGTTCGGCTTCCTGCTGGGCTTCCCGGTATTGCGTCTGCGCGGTGACTATCTGGCAATCGTGACGCTCGGCTTCGGCGAGATCATCCGTCTGTTCCTGCGTAACCTGACCGACATCACCGGTGGCCCGAACGGCATCAGCAACATCGAGAAGCCAACGTTCTTCGGCCTGACCTTCGAACGCAAGGCGGCAGAAGGCATGCAGACCTTCCACGAGTATTTCGGCCTGCAGTACAACTCGATCAACAAGGTGATTTTCCTGTACCTGGTGGCGTTGCTGCTGGCACTGGCCGCGCTGTTCGTCATCAACCGCTTGCTGCGCATGCCGATCGGTCGTGCATGGGAAGCGCTGCGTGAAGACGAAATTGCCTGCCGCGCGCTGGGTCTGAACCCGACCGTGATCAAGCTTTCGGCGTTTACGCTGGGGGCCGCGTTCGCCGGTTTCGCCGGCAGCTTCTTCGCCGCCCGTCAGGGCTTGGTAACGCCGGAATCGTTCACCTTCATCGAGTCGGCGATCATCCTCGCCATCGTGGTGCTCGGTGGCATGGGCTCGCAACTGGGCGTGATCCTCGCGGCCGTGGTGATGATCCTGTTGCCGGAAATGATGCGTGAGTTCAGCGAGTACCGCATGTTGATGTTCGGTGCCCTGATGGTGTTGATGATGATCTGGCGTCCACAAGGTCTGCTGCCGATGCAACGCCCCCACATGGAGCTGAGCAAATGAGCCGCGAGATCCTTAAAGTCGAAAATCTGAGCATGCGCTTCGGTGGCTTGCTGGCGGTCAACGGCGTGGCGCTGACGGTGAAGGAAAAACAGGTGGTTGCACTGATCGGGCCGAACGGCGCGGGCAAGACCACCGTGTTCAACTGCCTGACCGGTTTCTATCAGCCCACCGGCGGCAGCATCCTGCTTGACGGCGAGCCGATTCAGGGCCTGCCGGGTCACAAGATCGCCCTCAAAGGCGTGGTTCGTACCTTCCAGAACGTGCGACTGTTCAAAGACATGACGGCGATCGAGAACCTGTTGATCGCTCAGCACCGTCACCTGAACACCAACTTCCTGTCCGGCCTGTTCAAGACCCCGGCGTTCCGCAAAAGCGAACGCGAGGCGATGGAGTTTGCCGAGTACTGGCTGGAAAAGGTCAACCTCAAAGAGTTCGCCAACCGGAGCGCCGGCACCCTGGCCTACGGTCAGCAACGTCGTCTGGAAATCGCCCGCTGCATGATGACCCGCCCGCGGATCCTCATGCTCGACGAACCGGCCGCCGGCCTGAACCCAAAGGAAACCGAAGACCTCAAGGCGCTGATCAGCGTGCTGCGCGAAGAGCACAACGTGACCGTGCTGCTGATCGAACACGACATGAAACTGGTCATGAGCATTTCCGACCATATCGTCGTGATCAACCAGGGCACACCTCTGGCTGACGGCACGCCGGAACAGATCCGCGACAATCCTGAAGTGATCAAAGCCTACCTGGGGGGAAGGGTTTCGCACTGCCGCCTTTACGCTTACCCCCGGTAGGCTTTTGTGTAGTGAGGATTGTCGCGGGTGGGTTGCGGCGTGGCGTCCGCCAGGGGTGTGGCCTGGTTG
>NZ_JBIUWN010000136.1:0-6268 GCF_044743485.1 Pseudomonas sp. NPDC087614
CGCTCGTCAGCCAGGTCGATGGAAGCGGTCAGCTACTACGCGATCCAGGCGTCCTGCGACCTGGCTGACGAGCGTGGCGCGTACGAGACGTTCCAGGGTTCGCTGTGGTCCAAAGGCATCCTGCCGCTGGATTCGCAACAGATCCTGATCGAAGCCCGTGGCCAGAAGTACATCGATGTCGACCTGAACGAAACCCTCGACTGGGCACCGGTTCGCGCCCGTGTACAGAAAGGCATTCGTAACTCCAACATCATGGCCATCGCACCGACCGCGACCATCGCCAACATCACCGGCGTCTCGCAGTCGATCGAACCGACCTACCAGAACCTGTATGTGAAATCGAACCTGTCGGGCGAATTCACCGTGATCAACCCGTACATGGTTCGCGACCTCAAGGCTCGCGGTCTGTGGGACTCGGTCATGATCAACGACCTGAAGTACTACGACGGTTCGGTTCAGCAGATCGAGCGCATCCCGCAAGAACTCAAAGAACTTTATGCGACCGCGTTCGAAGTGGACACCAAGTGGATCGTTGACGCCGCCAGCCGTCGTCAGAAGTGGATCGACCAGGCCCAGTCGCTGAACCTGTACATCGCTGGCGCATCGGGCAAGAAGCTCGACGTGACCTACCGCATGGCCTGGTACCGTGGTCTGAAAACCACTTACTACCTCCGTGCCCTGGCCGCGACCAGCACCGAGAAGTCGACCATCAACACCGGCAAGCTGAACGCTGTTTCCAGCGGCGGCAACCACGGCGACGATTCGGTTCTGGCGGCTCCTGCCGGTCCTGCGCCAGTGCCAAAGGCTTGCGCGATCGACGAGCCGGATTGCGAAGCTTGCCAATAAGCTGAGCTGATTCAGGCGTCGCGAGACACCTGAACGAGAAACCCCCGACAGACCTCTGGTTTGTCGGGGGTTTTCTTTTGGGCGAGGAAAAAATGACACGGAGTACATCTGACGGAGATTGGTTGGCTTTCAGGCCGCCTTCGCGAGCAGGCTCACTCCTGCAAAAGAGCAAAAACCAATCGCACGCATCTCACCACTCAACAGGATGAGTGTTAGCTCGGCGACAGACTTTCACCTCCAAGTCACCCGCATGGTCACCACAGCCATGCTGGGTGCGCTTGCGCGCAACGCGCCATGCCTGGCGCACAAAAAAAAGCCCCTCAAACGAGGGGCCCCTTTCACAAACCAAAACCAGAATCAGGTCATCTGAATAATGGTCTGCATGATAGTGCTCTGGGTCGAAATGGTCTTGGCGTTCGCCTGATAGTTGCTCTGCGCCTTGATCAGATCCACCAGTTCATTGGTCAGGTTAACGTTCGATTCTTCCAGCGAGTTCGACACGATCGAACCCAGCGTCCCGGTCTTCGGAGCATCAACCCCAGCCACGCCCGACGCGAAAGTCTCCTTCCAGCGCGTACCACCAATCGGCTGCAAGCCCTGCTCGTTAGCGAAGCTGGCTACCGCCACCTGACCAATAGCCTTGGTCTGCTGGTTGCTGAAGTTGGCGGTCATGACACCGGTCGAATCGATGGTCAGACTGGAAATCTGGCCAGTGGCGTAACCATCCTGATACTGCGCAGTACGCGCGGTAGGAGAATTGAACGAAGTGGTCAACGTCATGTTGAACGCGATACCGGCCGGGTTGGCCACAGAACCATTCGGGCCCCAGGTCACTGGCGTAGTCGCCGGGTTGGTCACAACGCCCGGCACCCAACCCGTCATGGTCAGGGTGTTGCCGTTCTGAGTCCAGCCAGCGCCCGCGGTCACGGTATTGATCGTGCCGTCGGAGTTGAAGGTGATGTCGTGGGTCAGCGGCGTCAGGGTGTTGTTGGCCGGATCCGATGGCGTACGACCATCCATGTAGGTGTAGACGCTCCAGGCATTGGTACCCGTTTTCACGTAGTACTGATCCATGCGGTGCTCGTTACCCTGAGTATCGTAGACCGGAGTGGAAATGGTCTTGTTGTAGCTGTTCAGATTGGTTGGGCTGAACGGGGTCACGGTAGGCTTGATGTCTTCCGAGTTCAGGTTCATGGTCTGGTCGATCTTGGTCGTCGCATTCGGCTTGAGGGCCGAAGTGTCGATCTTCAGATCAGTCAGCACACCGCTGATGATCTTGCCGTTGGCATCGACGCCATAGCCTTGCAGACGGTTGCCGTTGTTATCGACAACGTAGTTCTGAGCGTCGGTCTTGAACGCACCGGCACGGGTGTAGCTCAAGGAACCGTTATCACTGAGGATGAAGAAACCATTGCCCTGGATACCCATGTCCAGCACGTTACCGGTGTTGTTCACGTCACCCTGGCCGAACTGCTGGGAAACGTTGGCCAGACGCACGCCGTTACCAACGGTCTTGCTGCCGGTACCCAGGCGCGTGGCCGAGTACACGTCTTCGAATTCTGCACGGGACGCTTTGAAACCGGTGGTCGCAACGTTGGCGATGTTGTTGCCGGTCACATCCAGTTGCTTGTTGGCAGCATAGAGACCGCTAAGGCCGATATTGAAAGACATATTCCACTCCTTTGTGCCGGTTAGTCGGCTCTATATACCAATGGTTTGTACTTTGGACAGCGCGACGCTGCCCAAACCTGCCAGGTTCAGCATCAACTCACCGCCGGTCTGGCTGATGGTCACGCTGTTAACGGTCGCTGGCAGATAAGTGATCAGCGAAGTGGCCTGACCGTCGTAAGTCGCGTTGGCGGTGAACGTGTAAGTGCCCGCGTTCGCGACCTCACCGGAAGCGTTCTTGCCGTCCCAGATGAAACTGGCGTTACCGGCGTTCTGGGTGCCCATGTCGAGGGTGCGCACGACCTTGCCATCGGCATCTTTGATCGTGACCGAAACAGCCCCGGAAGACGGAACCACCACCGTGCCGTTGAGGCTCTTGCTGGTATCAACCACTGCCTTGTCGGTCTGGGCGATGACCGAGCGGCCCACCAGAGACGACGCCTGCAATGCTTGCGAGGAGTTGTAGTTGCCGGCAATGCCGCTGACGGTGTCGTTCAGCGTGGTGATGCCTTCCAGACTGCTGAACTGCGCCAATTGGGCGACGAATTCGCTGTTGTCTTGCGGGTCGAGCGGGTTCTGGTTCTTCAGTTGGGTAACCAGCAGTTGCAAAAACGCATCTTTGCCCAGGGCCTTATTGCCGGCGGCACTGTTGGTGGCCGCAGCCAGACCATCAGCGGTCGTGCCGGTCTTGACCGAGGAGTTGGCCAGAACGTCCTTGATATTTACGCCGCTGGTGGAATCGGAAACACTCATGGCAGTCGCCCCTTATTACTGACCGAGGGTCAGCACCTTCTGCATCATGGTTTTGGCGGTGTTCATCATTTCGGCGTTGGTCTGGAACGACCGGCTCGCGGAAATCATGTCAGCCATTTCTTCCACCACGTTGACGTTCGGGTAGTAAACGTAGCCCTTGGCGTCGGCGGCCGGATGGTTCGGCTCGTAGCGCGCTTCAAGGTTGCTCTGGTCTTCGACCACACCGAGCACCTGCACGCCTTGACCGGCGGCATCCTGGCTCTGGAACAGCGAGTTGCTGCCGCTGTTCTGGCCACCCTGGAACATGGTGGCGAACACCGGGTGACGGGCGCGGTAGGTCTGGTCGATGCTCGACGAGACGGTTTCGGCGTTGGCGATGTTCGACGCCACGGTGTTCAGACGCGTGGTTTGTGCGCTCATGCCGCTGCCGGCAATGTTGAAAACGCTGGACAGGGACATGGATTACTCTCCGCGCAGGGCTGACACCAGCCCTTTGAATTTGCTGTTGAGCAGGGTGAAGCTGGCCTGGAAGCCGACCGCGTTTTGCGCGTAGTTCGACTGCTCAAGCTGAGCATCTACGGTGTTCTGGTCGATCGAAGGCTGCATCGGCGTGCGATACATCAGCGACTCGTCGCCATTGCCCAGGCCTTCAGCTTCGATGTGACGGCTGTTCGTCATGTTCAGGGCGATGGTGCCGTTGGCGTTCTTCTGGGTCTGTGCTTCAAGCACTTTGGAGAAGTCCAGATCCCGAGCCTTGTAGTTCGGGGTATCGGCGTTGGCGATGTTGTTGGCCAGCACTTCGGCACGCTGAGCGCGGAAGCCCAATGCCTTTTCGTGAATGCCGAGCGCTTTATCGAAGCTGATGCTCATGTCGGGAACCTTCGGGTGACCGGTTTTTCGTAACTGAGCTTTAGCAAGCGCCGTGCCAACGCGAGAAACCCCCGAAAACCGCACCTTTGCGGGGATCAGGCAAAGCGGCAATGCCAGAAAAGCGGCAAACGACTTCCGCTGGCTGCCGCTTTTCTGCCGCTTGCCCTCCCCTCCCACCCACACCACAGCTCCACTGTGGGAGCGGCGACCTCGTAGAAACGCCAGGCACAAAAAAACGGGAGCCCCTGCGGACTCCCGTTTTTGTGTTGCCGATTTGCAGATTACTTGGCCTTGTAAATGATCCCCGGGCTGCACTGGACCATCTGGTAATGATCCGGCAAACCGTTCAGCGCTTCGGAAGCGCCAAGGAACAGATAACCACCCGGTTTCAGCGTGCTGTGAATGCGCAACAGAATGTCTTTCTTCACTTCAGCAGAGAAGTAGATCAACACGTTGCGGCAGAACACGATGTCGAACTTGCCCAGGCTGGCGTAACTGTCGAGCAAATTGAACGAGCGAAACTCCACCCGGTTCTTGATCGGTGCCTTGATGACCCAGCGCCCAGGTCCTTTCGGATCGAAAAAACGCTGCAGACGATCGGGGGACAAACCGCGACCGATTGCAAGGCTGTCGTACTCGCCAGTCTTGCAGTTGTTCAGCATGCTGCCCGAGAGATCGGTGGCAACGATCTGCACGCCCATCTTCAACTGGCCAAGGTTGACGCGCTCGAACTCATCGATAGACATCGAGAGCGAGTACGGTTCCTGACCCGACGAGCAGGCTGCCGACCAGATCCGCAGACGCTGGTTGGGACTGGCCTTGATGGCTTCGGGCAGCACCTTGTTCTTCAAGACTTCAAACGGATAGGTGTCACGAAACCACAGGGTTTCGTTGGTTGTCATGGCATCGACGACCTGCTCGCGCAAACCACTGCGCGGCTGGGTCTGGATGCGCTGAACCAGCTCACCCAGGGACTTGATACCTTGCTGCTCCATCAGTTTGTTGAGACGGCTCGAGACCAGGTACTGCTTGTTTTCACCGAGCAAAATGCCACAGGCTTTTTCCAGGAAGACCCGGAACTGTTCGAAATCCAAATTACCCGTAGACAAATTGATGCCGCCTCTTAAATCGTGTTGACCGCCAGGGACAAAAGGTCCCTAGCTGATATCTGCTGCTTTGATCCGGTCGACTACCCGGGATGCCAGGTCATCAGGGCGGAACTTGGCCAAAAAGTCATCGGCACCGACTTTCTTGACCATCGCCTGATTGAATACCCCCGACAACGAAGTATGCAGGATGATATGAAGCTTTTGCATGCGAGCGTCGCCGCGGATTTCAGCCGTCAGCGTGTACCCGTCCATCTCCGGCATCTCGATGTCGGAAATCATCATCAGGAACTCTTCTTCCGGCTTCTTGCCCTCGTCGACCAGCTTGCGCAGGTAATCCAGCGCCTGCTTGCCGTCGTTCAACGCCACGACTTCAACGCCGATCGTCTGCAGGCAACGCGTGACCTGCTTGCGCGCCACCGACGAGTCATCGACCGTCAGCACCCGCAGCGACAACGCCTTGGTCTGCGTCTCGACATCGACCACACCGACCGAAATCGCTTCCGGCGTCGGTGCAACTTCCGCCAGCACCTTTTCGACGTCGATGATTTCGACTAACTGATTGTCCACCCGAGTCACAGCGGTCAGGTAATGATCGCGCCCGGTGCCCTTGGGCGGTGGATGGATCTCCTCCCAGTTCATGTTGACGATGCGCTCCACCGAGCGAACCAGGAAACCCTGGGTCTTGGTGTTGTACTCCGTGATGATCACGAACGGATTTTTCTTGTCTTTCAACGCCCCGGAACCGGTCGCCATTGCCAGATCAAGGATCGGAATGGTCGCCCCCCGAATATTCGCCACCCCGCACACGACAGGACTGGACTTGGGCATCAGCGTCAGTTGCGGGCATTGCAGCACTTCCCGAACCTTGAACACGTTGATCCCGTAGAGCTGCTGACCGTCGAGACGGAACAACAACAGCTCCAGGCGATTCTGCCCTACCAGTTGCGGGGGGGGGGGGGGGGGGGGGAGGGATAACAGCCCCCCCCCCCCCGGCGCCCCCCACCCCACGAGGGGGGGGGGGT
>NZ_JBIUWN010000137.1:0-6169 GCF_044743485.1 Pseudomonas sp. NPDC087614
GAAATCTCCCACGGTCTGTACTGCGCTAACAGTCAGAATCGAGCCTTGTCCCTCCTCCTCCCTTCAAGTCCTACCATACAAGCGGGCTTGCTCGCTCCCACAGGGTATTGCGTGAAACCTCAGACCGCCATCGGCGCGGTCATCGGCGCGTGGTGCTCGTAGCCTTCCAGCGAGAAGTCGCTCGGCTCCACCAGTTCCAGCCACTCCGGCTGATACACACCGGTCTTGGCAAATTCCGGCACGCGGTCGGAGATTTTCAGTTTCGGCATGGCGAACGGTTCGCGCTTGAGCTGTTCGTTGAGCATGTCCAGGTGGTTTTCGTAGACGTGCGCATCACCGATGAAATAGGTGAACCAGCGCGGCGTGTAACCGGTCAGGCGACCGATCAGGCTCAGCAGCGCGGCGCCTTCGGTGAGGTTGAACGGCGTGCCCAGGCCCAGGTCGTTGGAGCGGATGTAGAGGGTCAGGGAAATTTCCCTGGTCTCGACATTCGGGTGGAACTGGTACAGCAGATGGCACGGTGGCAGGGCCATTTCATCGAGTTGGGCGCAGTTCCAGCCGTGGAACAGGATGCGGCGGCTGCCCGGATCATTGATGATCGTGTCGACGCACTGGCGCACCTGGTCGATGGCTTTGTACAGCACCACGTAGGCCTGGCCGTCTTCTTCGCCTTGAGCGATCTGCTTGTAGCCATTGCTCAAGGTTTGTTCGATGGCCGCGGTGTTGCTCAGCGGGATCTGCTTGTACGCCGGCCATTTGCGCCATTGCACGCCGTAGATTTCGCCGAGGTCGTCGTCGCCCTGACGGAATGGGTTGGCCAGCCACTGGGCGTTTTCGTTGGCGTTCTGGTCCCAGACCTTGCAGCCCAGCGCGCGGAATTCAGCGGCGTTGTTCACACCACGCAGAAAACCGCACATCTCGCCGATGGCCGATTTGAAGGCCATCTTGCGGGTGGTGATCGCGGGGAAACCTTCCTGCAGATCGAAACGCAGCATCGCCCCCGGGAAACTGATGGTGTTGATGCCGGTGCGGTTGGCCTGTTTGGTGCCGTTCTGGATGACGTGCGAGACCAGTTCGAGATATTGCTTCATGAGTTACCTGTGTCCTTGAACCCGGGGGCCGTCGCCCCCGGCCTTCGAATTTATACGGCCGCCGCGGGCGCTGCCGGCGCGCGATGATAAGCCAGCCAGATCAGGTACAGACCGGCAAGCACCATCGGCACGCAAAGCACCTGACCCATGGTCAGCCAGCCCCAGGCCAGATAGCCCAGTTGCGCGTCCGGTACACGGACGAATTCGACGATGAAACGGAAGATGCCGTAGAACAGCGTGAACATCCCCGATACCGCCATGGTCGGCCGCGGTTTACGCGAGAACAACCACAGGATCAGGAACAGCGCGACGCCTTCAAGGGCGAACTGATACAGCTGCGACGGGTGACGCGGCAACTGCGCCGGGTCGCTGAACGGCGGGAAGATCATCGCCCACGGCACGTCGGTCGGCTTGCCCCACAACTCGGCGTTGATAAAGTTGCCGATTCGCCCGGCGCCCAGGCCGATCGGCACCATCGGTGCGACGAAGTCCATCAACTGGAAGAACGACTTGTTGTTCTTTTTGCCGAACCACAACGCGGCCAGCATCACGCCGATAAAGCCGCCGTGGAACGACATGCCGCCCTTCCACACTTCGAAAATCAGCAACGGGTTGGCCAGGTAGGCGCTCAGATCGTAGAACAGCACGTAACCCAACCGCCCGCCGACAATGACCCCCATCGATAACCAGAAAATCAAGTCGGAGAGTTTCTCCTTGCTCCAGGTCGGGTCGAAGCGGTTCAACCGCCGGGACGCCAGCAGCCAGGCGCCGCCGATGCCGATCAGGTACATCAGACCGTACCAGTGGATTTTCAGCGGACCGATGGCCAGGGCCACCGGGTCGATCTGCGGGTAAGGCAGCATTGCGACTCCTCGTTAGAAGTTGAAACCAGAATTCCCGGGCGACGCTGTCACCTCAGGATTAAGCCAGGATTGCGACCTGCTCAAAGCAGAAAACTCAAGCCAACGCAAAACAGCAAAGCGGCGAACAGCCGTTTGAGCAAGCGTGGCGATAATCTATGTGCCAATCGTGCGCCGAGACGGGCGAACACCATGCTGGTCAGGGCGATGCCCAACAGCGCCGGCAAATAGACAAAACCGAGACTATGGGCCGGCAGCAGCGGATCGTGCCAGCCCAGAATCATGAAACTTAATGCACTGACCAGGGCGATCGGCAGACCGCAGGCCGACGAGGTCGCTACCGCTTGCTGCATCGGCACGCTGCGCCAGGTCAGGAACGGCACGGTCAGCGATCCGCCGCCGACGCCAAAAATCGCCGAGGCCCAGCCAATCACACTGCCAGCCACGGACAGACCGAGTTTGCCCGGCACCGTTCGGCTGGCCTTGGGTTTGACGTCCAGCGCCAACTGCACGGAAATCACCAAGGCAAATACGCCGATGATTTTTTGCAAATGCGGCCCGGAAATCGCTTCGGCCGTCAGCGCACCGAAACCGGCGCCGACCAGAATACCCACGGTCATCCACGCAAAAACCGGCCAGCGTACCGCACCACGTCGATGGTGCTCACGCACGGCATTGACCGAGGTGAAGATGATCGTCGCCAACGACGTGCCGACCGCCAAGTGGGTCAGAATCGATGGGTCGAAGCCCTGCAACGTGAAACTGTAAACCAGCACCGGGACAATGATGATCCCGCCGCCCACCCCGAACAGCCCGGCCAGCACGCCTGCACAGGCGCCCAGCGCCAGATAGAGCAGAAATTCCATGACCGTCTCCCAGACGCTTTCCCCAAACCGGAGCGGCATGGTAACGGATGCATACCCTTAGGCGGAACTGGCGATGGATGCACGGACGCCGGATGCGTAGAGTGGACAAAAAACACACAAGGACCACCTTATGTGCCTGATCGTTTTTGCCTGGCGCCCGGGCCATACCCAGCCGCTGATCGTTGCGGCCAACCGTGACGAGTTTTACGCCCGCCCCAGTCTGCCGCTGGGGCAATGGCCTGAGGCACCGCATGTGCACGCCGGACGCGATCTCGAAGCCGGTGGCACCTGGCTGGGGATCGGCGCCAACGGGCGCTTTGCGGCGCTGACCAATATCCGCGACCCGCATCAGCCGCCGGCGCGTAAATCGCGGGGGGAGCTGGTGGCGGGGTTTCTCGCGGGCGATGAGGCGATTGATGACTATCTGGCCGACGTTGTCGGTCGCTCACCAGAGTACGCCGGGTTCAACCTGCTGCTGGGCAACAGCCATGAGCTATGGCACTACAACGCACGGATGTCGGAGCCGGTGATGCTGCAGTCCGGGGTCTACGGATTATCCAATGCCGGACTGGACACGCCGTGGCCGAAGCTGCTCAAGGCCAAGGCAGCGTTGAGTGCAGTGCTGGAGGATCCGCAGCCTGCACGGTTGCTGGCGTTACTTGGCGATGCGCAAACGGCGCCGTTTGCCGAGTTGCCGGACACCGGCGTGGGGCTGGCGACGGAATCACTGCTGTCGAGTGTGTTTATTGCCAGCCAGAGTTACGGGACGCGGGCAAGTACGGCGCTGGTGGTGCAGGCGGATGGGACGCGCAGGATGGTGGAGCGCAGCTTCGGGCCGTATGGCGGGCATCTGGGGGAAGTCGAGATTGTGGTTTAGCGGTATCTGGACTGACACCTTCGCGAGCAAGCCCGCACCCACATTGGATCTGTGATCGACACAAATCCCCTGTGGGAGCGGGCTTGTTCGCGAGGGGGCGATCAGCCTTTTAAAGGGCTTTGTTGACCGCCGGCGGATTGATCTTCGACAACCCAAGGTTCTTCAGCGCCAGTTGCAGCGAACTGTGGATAACTTGCGGGTTATCGATGGTCATCAATTCGCCCAGCAATTGCCTGGCCTTGTCCAGATTGACCTGACGCAGCATCCACTTCACCTTCGGCAAGTTGGTGGCGTTCATCGACAGACTGTCGAAGCCCATCGCCATCAACAGCACCGCCGCCGCCGGATCACCGGCCATCTCGCCGCAAATGCTCACCGGTTTGCCCTCGGCATGGGCGTCGCGCACCACGGTTTGCAACGCTTGCAGCACGGCCGGGTGCAGGTAGTCGTAGAGATCCGCCACCCGTGGGTTGTTACGGTCCACGGCCAGCAGGTATTGGGTCAAGTCGTTGGAGCCGACCGAGAGGAAGTCGACCATCCGCGCCAGTTCCCTGGTCTGGTAGACCGCTGCCGGAATCTCGATCATCACCCCGATTGGCGGCATTGGCACGTCGGTGCCTTCGTCGCGCACCTCGCCCCACGCCCGGTGAATCAGGTGCAGGGCTTCTTCGAGTTCGTGGGTGCCGGAAATCATCGGCAGCAAAATCCGCAGGTTGTTCAGGCCCTCGCTGGCCTTGAGCATGGCGCGGGTCTGCACCAGGAAGATTTCCGGGTGGTCGAGGGTGACGCGAATGCCGCGCCAGCCGAGGAACGGGTTATCTTCCTTGATCGGGAAGTACGACAGCGACTTGTCACCGCCGATGTCCAGGCTGCGCATGGTCACCGGTTGCGGATGGAACGCGGCGAGCTGTTCGCGGTAGATCGCCAGTTGTTCCTTCTCGCTCGGGAAGCGCTGGTTGATCATGAACGGCACTTCGGTGCGATACAGACCGACACCTTCGGCGCCACGCTTCTGCGCCCGCGCCACATCCGCCAGCAGGCCGGTGTTGACCCACAGCGGCATGCGGTGCCCATCGAGGGTCACGCAGGGCAGATCACGCAGGGCATCGAGGCCCAGCGCCAGTTGTTTCTCTTCTTCGACGACTTCGGCGAACTGCTTGCGCAGCACTTCGCTGGGGTTGGTGTAAACCTCGCCACGAACGCCATCGACGATCATTTCAATGCCGTCGACCTTGGCGTACGGCAGATCGACCAGGCCCATCACCGTTGGAATACCCATGGCCCGGGCCAGGATCGCAACGTGGGAGTTCCCCGAACCGAGTACCGAAACCAGACCAACCAGCGTGCCTTCCGGCACCTCGCCGAGCATGGCCGGCGTCAGTTCTTCGCTGACCAGAATGGTTTTTTCCGGGTAGACGAGGTTCTGTTGCCGCTCTTCCTGCAAGTAGGCCAGCAAGCGGCGGCCGAGGTCTTTGACGTCCGACGCTCGCTCACGCAGGTAGGCATCGTCCATCAGTTCGAAACGGTTGACGTGTTCAGTGACCACCTGACGCAACGCACCCTGCGCCCACTGGCCGGTCTTGATCACAGTGGTGATTTCGCTGCCGAGCGAGGCATCGTCGAGCATCATCAGATAAACGTCGAACAGCGCGCGCTCTTCGGGACGCAGTTGTGTCGCCAGTTTCGCCGACAAGGCACGCATGTCGGCGCGCACGCCTTCAATGGCGGTCTTGAACAGTGCCAGTTCGGCGTTGATATCGGTGATGGTCTTGTCCGGCACCACGTCCAGATCCGCCGGCGGCAACATGACCACCGCCGTACCGACCGCCGCACCCGGCGAGCCCGGCACGCCAACGAACTTGGCTTCCTGAATGCCTTTGCCCTGGCGGCCCAGACCCCGGATCGAACCGGTGGCCTCGGCGTGGGCGATAACGCCGGCGAGCTGCGCGCTCATGGTCACGAGGAAGGCTTCTTCACCTTCGTCGAACTGGCGGCGTTCTTTTTGCTGGATGACCAACACGCCGACGACGCGGCGGTGGTGAATGATCGGTGCGCCAAGGAAGGAGGCATAGCGCTCCTCACCGGTCTCGGCGAAGTAGCGGTAGCGCGGGTGATCCGCGGCGTTTTCGAGGTTCAGGGGTTCTTCACGCGTGCCGACCAGACCCACCAGACCTTCGTTGGGTGCCATGCTGACTTTGCCGATCGAGCGCTTGTTCAAGCCCTCGGTGGCCATCAGGACGAAGCGGTTGGCCTCAGGATCAAGCAGGTAGACCGAGCAGACCTGGCTGCCCATGGCCTCTTTGACGCGCAACACAATAATCCCCAACGCCGCCTTGAGATCCTTGGCGGAGTTAACTTCCTGGACGATCTTGCGCAGCGTATTGAGCATGGCTCGGGGTCGAACTCCGTCGTCAGTCGCGCGCTAAAAGGCGCGGGGCAAGCTCTTTGAGGGCGCGGCTGACGACGGAGTTCGAC
>NZ_JBIUWN010000138.1:0-4676 GCF_044743485.1 Pseudomonas sp. NPDC087614
CGTGAGGCAGGTCTGCCGCACACCGCCGCCGAAGAACATGTGACTGACAGTGAGAAGCAATCTTTGCTGACTCACTTGAAGAGCAGCCACAAGGCGAAAGTGGAAGAACCACGCAAGATCACGCTGCAGCGTAAAACCACCAGCACCCTGCGTGTGGCTGGTAGCAAGAGCATCAGCGTTGAAGTTCGCAAAAAGAAAGTTTTCGTACAGCGTAGCCCGGAAGAAATCGAAGCCGAGCGCAAGCGTGAACTGGATGAACGTCGCGCAGTAGAAAATGCTGCGCGTCAGAAGGCTGAAGAAGAAGCCAAGCAACGCGCCGAAGAAGAAGCGCGTCGCCAGCCTGCTGCTGCCAAAACCGCCACCAACGACGCCGTTTCGGCGCCGGCTGCAGCTGCCCAGCCAGTACGCGAAAGCGCACCGGTGGCCGCCGCTGCTCCAGCACCGTCTGCTGACGTTCGTAACAAGCAGAACGAACAGCGCCGTCCGGACAAACCACGTGCCGACGACAACAATCGTCGCAGTGGCGGTGGTGACGGCGAGCGTAAAAACGCTCCGCATCGCGCATCGGTCAAAGAGAAAGCGCCAGCACCACGTGTCGCGCCACGTACTACCGACGAAGAGAGCGATGGCTTCCGTCGTGGTGGTCGCGGCAAGTCCAAGCTGAAGAAGCGCAACGCTCACGGTTTCCAGAGCCCAACCGGCCCTGTCGTGCGCGATGTGCAGATCGGCGAGACCATCACCGTTGGCGATCTCGCCAATCAGATGTCGGTCAAGGCTGCTGAAATCATCAAGTTCATGTTCAAACTGGGTACTCCAGCGACCATCAACCAGGTGCTTGATCAGGAAACTGCTCAACTGGTAGCCGAAGAACTGGGCCACAAAGTGACCCTGGTCAGCGACACCGCTCTGGAAGATTCCCTGGCCGAGTCCCTGAAGTTTGAAGGTGAGTCGTTCTCCCGTGCGCCAGTCGTGACCGTAATGGGCCACGTTGACCACGGTAAGACCTCGCTGCTCGACTACATTCGTCGTGCCAAGGTTGCTGCGGGCGAAGCCGGCGGTATCACCCAGCACATCGGTGCGTACCACGTTGAAACCGAACGCGGCATGGTCACCTTCCTTGATACCCCGGGTCACGCCGCGTTTACCGCAATGCGTGCCCGTGGTGCCAAGGCGACCGATATCGTGATTCTGGTGGTTGCAGCCGACGACGGCGTAATGCCGCAGACCATTGAAGCTGTTCAGCACGCTGTAGCGGCTGGCGTTCCACTGGTGGTTGCAGTGAACAAGATCGATAAGCCGGGTGCTGATCTTGATCGCATCCGTAGCGAACTGTCGGTTCACGGTGTGACGTCGGAAGAGTGGGGCGGTGATACGCCGTTCGTACCGGTTTCGGCGAAAGTCGGTACTGGCGTGGACGAACTGCTCGAAGCCGTATTGCTGCAGGCTGAAGTTCTCGAACTGAAAGCGACTCCTTCGGCTCCAGGCCGTGGTGTCGTGGTTGAATCGCGTCTCGACAAAGGTCGTGGCCCGGTTGCAACCGTGCTGGTCCAAGACGGTACCCTGCGCCAAGGCGACATGGTGCTGGTCGGTTCGAACTATGGTCGCGTTCGCGCCATGCTCGACGAGAACGGCAAGCCAATCAAGGAAGCCGGTCCTTCCATCCCTGTCGAGATTCTCGGCCTGGACGGTACCCCGGACGCTGGCGACGAGATGAGCGTAGTGGCTGACGAGAAGAAAGCCCGTGAAGTGGCTCTGTTCCGTCAAGGCAAGTTCCGCGAAGTCAAACTGGCTCGCGCTCACGCCGGCAAGCTGGAAAACATCTTTGAAAACATGGGTCAGGCCGAGAAGAAGACGCTCAACATCGTCCTCAAATCCGACGTCCGTGGTTCGCTGGAAGCGTTGAACGGTGCCTTGAATGGCCTGGGCAACGACGAAGTGCAAGTGCGCGTAGTCGGCGGCGGTGTCGGTGGTATCACTGAATCCGACGCCAACCTGGCACTGGCCTCCAACGCTGTACTGTTCGGCTTCAACGTGCGTGCCGATGCTGGCGCACGGAAGATCGTCGAGCAGGAAGGTCTGGATATGCGTTACTACAACGTGATCTACGACATCATCGAAGACGTCAAGAAAGCCCTGACCGGTATGCTCGGCAGCGATGTTCGCGAGAACATCCTGGGTGTTGCCGAGGTGCGTGACGTGTTCCGTTCGCCGAAGTTTGGCGCGATCGCTGGATGCATGGTGATCGAAGGTGTTGTGCACCGTAACCGTCCGATCCGTGTACTGCGTGAAGACATCGTTATCTTCGAAGGCGAGCTGGAATCCCTGCGCCGCTTCAAGGATGACGCTTCCGAAGTACGTGCCGGCATGGAATGCGGTATTGGCGTCAAGAGCTACAACGACGTCAAAGCTGGCGACAAGATCGAAGTTTACGAGAAGGTTCAGGTTGCTCGCAGCCTCTAACTCGCGCACTTCAGGAGCCGTGATGGTCGGCCGCACAGCAATGTGTGGCGCATCACCCGGACTCTAAACGCAACGCCCGGTCTGGCTTCTGTCAGGCCGGGCGTTTGCCGCTTTCAGACCTTGCGGGTTTCACCGTAGGGCAGTAACAGGTAACAAATCATGGCAAAAGAATACAGCCGCACCCAACGTATCGGCGATCAGATGCAGCGTGTGCAGGCCCAACTGATCCGTCGTGAAGTCAAAGATCCGCGCGTCGGCCTGGTCACCATTACCGCTGTGGAAGTCAGCCGTGACGTCGGTCACGCGAAGATCTTCATCACCGTGATGGGGCAGGACAATGCCGAAGACATCGCGCAAAGCATCAAGGTACTGAATGCCGCCGCAGGTTTCCTGCGTATGCAATTGGCCCGCGAAATGAAGTTGCGCAGCGTGCCGCAATTGCACTTCCACTACGACGAAAGCGTCGTGCGTGGTGCGCACCTGTCGGCCCTGATCGAGCGCGCCGTGGCTGAAGACAATCAGCACCCGGCAGTTGCTGAACCTGAAGACACCAAGGAGTAATTCGGTGGCTCAGGTCAAACGTATCCGTCGTAACGTCAGCGGTATCATCCTGCTCGACAAGCCGCTGGGGTTCACCTCCAACGCCGCGTTGCAGAAGGTTCGCTGGTTGCTCAACGCCGAAAAGGCTGGGCATACCGGCAGTCTCGATCCGCTGGCCACTGGCGTTTTGCCGCTGTGCTTCGGCGAGGCCACCAAGTTTTCGCAATATCTGCTCGATTCCGACAAGGGTTACGAAACCCTGGCGCAACTGGGCAAGACCACCACCACGGCAGATGCCGAAGGTGAGGTTTTGCAGGAGCGTCCGGTGACCGTTGGTCGCACCGATGTCGAGGCGGTTCTGCCGAAATTTCGCGGTCAAATCAGTCAGATACCGCCGATGTACTCGGCGCTCAAGCGAGATGGTCAGCCGCTGTACAAGCTGGCTCGTGCAGGCGAAGTAGTGGAGCGCGAACCGCGTTCTGTTACTATTGCGCGCTTGGAATTACTGGCCTTCGAGGGCGATACTGCGCGCCTTGCGGTGGATTGCAGCAAGGGCACCTATATTCGCACCCTGGTGGAGGATATCGGTGAGCAACTCGGTTGTGGTGCGTACGTCGCAGAATTGCGCCGTACCCAGGCCGGGCCTTTCACCCTGGCGCAGACCGTGACTCTCGAAGAGCTGGAAGCAGTACATGCCGAAGGCGGCAACGAAGCGGTCGACCGTTTCCTGATGCCATCGGACAGCGGCCTGCTGGATTGGCCGTTGCTGCAGTTCTCGCAAGCGAGTGCGTTCTACTGGCTTAACGGCCAGCCGGTTCGTGCTCCGGATGCTCCGAAGTTCGGCATGGTGCGGGTACAGGATCACAATGGTCGCTTCATCGGTATCGGTGAAGTGAGCGAAGACGGGCGCATCGCGCCACGTCGCTTGATTCGGTCAGAATGACCGGAACCGGCCTGTGTAACAGCAGGTCGGCGAGTGTGGCTGTTAACAGGCACGGTCACGACTCATTTATAGATACAGGGATTTGTCCCTGGCCTGTTGAAGCTGTTTCCTTGAAACAGTTTCCTGATAAAAGGATTGCCTCATGGCTCTCGACGTTCAAGAAAAAGCTCAAATCGTTGCTGACTACCAGCAAGCTGTTGGTGACACTGGTTCGCCAGAAGTGCAAGTTGAACTGCTTACCCACAACATCAACAAACTGCAACGACACTTCAAGGCCAACGGTAAAGATCACCACTCCCGTCGTGGTCTGATCCGCATGGTTAACCAGCGCCGCAAGCTGCTGGACTACCTGAAAGGCAAGGATCTGGGTCGTTACCAGACTCTGATCGGTCGCCTGGGTCTGCGTCGCTAATCAGCGATTGCGCTATGAGGTTGGTTGTCTGTCAGGCGTCAGCGGTTTACCGCTGGCGCCTTGCAGGCTCCCAGCCTCAAGTTTTATCTGGATACACGTTTTACCCTGGACAGGCGTTGGGCCGACTCCCGACATTGCCCAAGAATTTCGCAAGAAACCAGTTCCCCCAAGAGCCACAAAAGAAGGTAGGACACCGTGAACCCGGTAATCAAAAAATTCCAGTTCGGTCAGTCGACCGTTACCCTCGAGACTGGCCGTATCGCCCGTCAGGCCTCCGGCGCAGTATTGGTCACCGTTGACGACGACGTCAGCGTATTGGTG
>NZ_JBIUWN010000138.1:4686-6051 GCF_044743485.1 Pseudomonas sp. NPDC087614
CCGTCCGATCCGTCCGCTGTTCCCAGAAGGTTTCATGAACGAAGTGCAGGTTGTCTGCACCGTCGTTTCCACCAGCAAGAAGACCGATCCGGACATCGCTGCGATGATCGGTACCTCGGCTGCCCTGGCCATTTCGGGTATCCCGTTTGACGGCCCGATCGGCGCCGCTCGTGTAGCTTTCCACGAAAGCACCGGCTACCTGCTGAACCCGACTTACGAGCAACAAGCTGCTTCGAGCCTGGACATGGTCGTTGCCGGTACTTCGGACGCTGTGCTGATGGTTGAGTCGGAAGCCAAAGAGCTGACCGAAGACCAGATGCTGGGCGCGGTACTGTTTGCTCAAGACGAGTTCCAGGTTGTGATCAACGCCGTTAAAGAGCTGGCTGCCGAAGCTGCCAAGCCAACCTGGACCTGGGCGCCTGCTCTAGAAGCCACCGAGTTGCTGGGCGCGATCCGTGCCGAATTCGGCGAAGCGATCTCCCAGGCTTACACCATCACCATCAAGGCTGACCGCTACGCACGTCTGGGCGAGTTGAAAGACCAGGTTGTTGCCAAGCTGTCCGGCGAAGAAGGCCAGCCTTCTGCCAGCGAAGTCAAAGCGGCTTTCGGTGAAATCGAATACCGCACCGTTCGCGAAAACATCGTAAACGGCAAGCCACGTATCGACGGCCGTGACACCCGCACCGTACGTCCGCTGAACATCGAAGTCGGCGTTCTGCCGAAGACCCACGGTTCGGCTCTGTTCACCCGTGGCGAAACCCAGGCTCTGGTCGTCGCGACGCTGGGCACCGCCCGTGACGCACAGCTGCTGGATACTCTGGAAGGCGAGAAAAAAGACCCGTTCATGCTGCACTACAACTTCCCTCCGTTCTCGGTGGGCGAGTGTGGTCGCATGGGTGGCGCTGGTCGTCGTGAAATCGGTCACGGCCGTCTGGCCCGTCGTTCGATTTCGGCCATGCTGCCTGCCGCTGACGTGTTCCCGTACACCATTCGCGTGGTTTCGGAAATCACTGAATCCAACGGTTCGAGCTCGATGGCTTCCGTTTGCGGCGCTTCCCTGGCCCTGATGGACGCTGGTGTGCCGATGAAGGCACCGGTTGCCGGTATCGCCATGGGTCTGGTTAAGGAAGGCGAGAAATTCGCAGTCCTGACCGACATCCTGGGCGACGAAGACCACTTGGGCGACATGGACTTCAAAGTAGCCGGTACTGCCAAAGGCGTTACCGCACTGCAGATGGACATCAAGATCAAGGGCATCACCGAAGAGATCATGGAAATCGCTCTGGGCCAAGCCCTGGAAGCGATTTCCATGATCTCTTCGGTGATGCCCTTGATCTTGATGTCGATCTGCAGTGCGGTAACGCC
>NZ_JBIUWN010000139.1:0-2634 GCF_044743485.1 Pseudomonas sp. NPDC087614
GTGCCGATGGCGATGGCCATGGCATCATCCTTAGTCTTATTGACGAAGTCAGCGGCTTCTTCCGGGTCGGTCAGCATTTGGCTGTGATCCAGAACGCCTTCGGCGCCGATGCCGTCTTCTTCACCGGCCATGCCGGTTTCCAGCGAACCCAGGCAGCCCAGCTCGCCTTCTACCGAGACGCCGCAGGCGTGCGCCATGGCCACGGTTTGCTGGGTCACGCGGACGTTGTAGTCGTAGTCGGTCGGGGTCTTGCCGTCTTCTCCCAGCGAGCCGTCCATCATCACCGAGCTGAAGCCCAGTTGGATGGAGCGCTGGCAGACGTCAGGGCTGGTGCCGTGGTCCTGGTGCATGCACACCGGGATGTGCGGGAATTCTTCGATCGCCGCCAGGATAAGGTGACGCAGGAATGGCGCGCCGGCGTATTTACGGGCGCCGGCCGAAGCCTGGACGATCACCGGGGAGTCAGTCTTGTCAGCGGCTTCCATGATGGCGCGCATCTGCTCAAGGTTGTTGACGTTGAAAGCTGGAACGCCGTAGCCGAATTCGGCTGCGTGGTCCAACATCTGGCGCATGCTGATAAGTGCCATTGTGTGTGTCTCTCCCGGTTGAGGGTCGTTAATCGTGCCAGCCTGCCGGAGCGGCGGCGGCTATTCAAGTGATTGCAGATCGGGGGTTGAGGCCCGGTCTGGTGATTCGATAAAGCAAAATCCTGAGAACTACACAGAACCCTGTGGGAGCGAGCCTGCTCGCGAAAGCAATCTTGCAGTCGCTGATGCAGTGCCTGTCAGACCGCTTTCGCGAGCAGGCTCGCTCCCACATTAGAACTGTGGTGTGTCAATTACTGCGCTTTGCAGCCGCGGCCAATCAGGTCATTGGTGGCGACCCAGTAAACCAGGCCCTCGTCACCCTTGACGTGAAACGCCAGCATGCCGTCGCTGTACAGCGTGCCCGAGGCGCCCGGCTCTTCTTTCAGGCGATAGACCTGATCACCGCCGCCCAAACGGACGTCGACTTCCTTCTTGTCGGCATCGGCGTAGCGCCACAGCACTTTGGCCTGGCTGTCGCAGGTCCAGGTCGTCCAGTTATCCGCCGGGGCGGACGACTGAAACAGGTTCAACTGTGCGCAACCGCCCAACAATGCCAACGCCGCAATGGCGATCAAGCCTTTCATCCGTGTTCCTCGACCGGCAGCGCACGCCGCCAGCCCTGAGTTAAAGAGTCAGACCCGTCAAGGACAACCATGTTCCTTGGCCGGGGTTTGCGTCTCGTATTTCTCCAGACCGTCCGGCCCCGAGCGCTTGTTCAGCACCGGGTTGGTTTCGGCCTGCCAGTCGGCCTGATAACAGCCCTTGTTCAACTCGCTGGGTGCCGGTGTCGCTTCGGCCTTCGGGTTGCTCCCGCAGGCCGCCAGCGTACCGGTCAGCAGCAACAGTGCTAACGACTTGACCATGTGACCACTCCTTTGCCTGGCCAAACGGGTGGCCTCAGGCCTTGGCCCGGGTTTCCAAGACTTCAACGGCCGGCAGCACTTTGCCCTCGACGAATTCGAGGAACGCGCCACCACCGGTGGAAATGTAGGAGATTTGCTCAGCCACGCCATATTTATCGATGGCGGCCAGGGTGTCGCCACCGCCCGCAATGGAGAACGCAGCGCTGTCAGCGATGGCCTGGGCCAGCACTTTGGTGCCGTTGCCGAATTGGTCGAACTCAAACACGCCGACCGGGCCGTTCCACAGAATGGTTTTCGACGATTTCAGCAGTTCGGCGAAGTTCGCGGCGGTCTGTGGGCCGATGTCCAGAATCATGTCGTCGGCAGCGACGTCAGCGATCAGTTTGACGGTCGCCTCAGCGCTTTCAGCGAATTCCTTGGCGCACACAACATCGACCGGCAGCGGCACGCTGACCTTGGCGGCGATGGCGCGAGCGGTGTCCAGCAAGTCCGGCTCGTACAGCGACTTGCCAACCGGGTGACCGGCAGCGGCGAGGAAGGTGTTGGCGATGCCGCCACCGACGATCAGTTGATCGCAGATCTGGCTCAGGCTGTTCAACACGTCGAGCTTGGTCGAGACCTTGGAGCCGGCAACGATGGCCGCCATTGGCTTGGCCGGAGCGCCCAGGGCTTTGCCCAGCGCATCCAGTTCAGCGGCCAGCAACGGGCCAGCGGCGGCGACTTTGGCGAACTTGGCCACGCCGTGGGTCGAGCCCTCGGCGCGGTGCGCGGTGCCGAAGGCGTCCATCACGAACACATCGCACAGGGCGGCGTACTGCTGGGCCAGTTCGTCAGCGTTCTTTTTCTCGCCCTTGTTGAAGCGCACGTTTTCGAACAGCACGATGTCGCCAGCCTTGACGTCAACGCCGCCCAGGTAATCAGCCACCAGCGGCACTTCACGGCCCAGCGCCTTGCTCAGGTAGTCAGCGACTGGCTTGAGGCTGTTCTCGGCGGAGAATTCGCCTTCGGTCGGACGGCCAAGGTGCGAGCACACCATGACGGCGGCACCTTTTTCCAGGGCCAGCTTGATGGTCGGCAGCGAAGCCAGGATACGCGCGTCGCTGGTGACGACACCGTCCTTGACTGGGACGTTGAGGTGGTGGGGGGGGGGGTTGGGGGGGGGGGTGGGCAGAGGGGGGAGGCGG
>NZ_JBIUWN010000139.1:2644-5954 GCF_044743485.1 Pseudomonas sp. NPDC087614
TGGATCGATGCCATGGCTATCAAAAGCAGGCCAACCGGGAACAGCATGGAGGCAAGAGAGCGGGGTTGGTCGGACATCTTCAACACGGTCATGGGTCGCACTTCCTACGGTTTTTTTGAAGTTGCTGTTTGCAGATAGTGTTCTGCAACGTCCAGCATTCGGTTGGCAAAACCCCATTCGTTATCGAACCAGGCCAGGATGTTCACAAGCTTTGGGCCTGAGACACGGGTCTGGCTGGCATCGACGATGGCCGAATGTGGGTCATGATTGAAATCACAGCTTGCGTGGGGAAGCTCGGTGTAAGCCAACAGGCCTTTGAGCGGGCCGCTGGTGGCGGCTTCACGCAAGATCCGGTTGACTTCATTGGCGTCGGTCGCGGTGGTGGTCTGCATCGTGATGTCGAGGCAGGAGACGTTGACCGTCGGCACGCGTACGGCTTTGGCCTGAATTCGCCCGGCAAGTTCCGGCAGCAGACGCTCGATACCGCGCGCCAGACCGGTGGACACCGGGATCACCGACTGGAACGCCGAACGGGTGCGGCGCAGGTCTTCGTGGTGATAGGCGTCGATCACTGGCTGATCGTTCATCGCCGAGTGAATGGTGGTGATCGACACGTAATCCAGACCAATGGCCTTGTCCAGCAGACGCAACAGCGGCACGCCGCAGTTAGTGGTGCAGGAGGCATTGGACACCAGCAGTTCGTCGCCGGTCAGGCAATCCTGATTGACGCCGTAGACGATGGTGGCGTCGACATCCGCCTCGCTGGCCATTGGCTGCGAGAACAACACGCGTGGCGCGCCGGCGTCGAGGAAACGCTGGCCGTCTTCACGGGTGTTGTAAGCGCCGGAGCATTCAAGCACCAGATCGACGCCCAGGGACGCCCAATCGATGCTTTCGGGAGTGGCACTGCGCAGGACCTTCACGCAGTCGCCATTAATATGCAGACAATCGCCCTCAACCCGCACTTCGCCGGGAAACCGGCCATGAGTGGAGTCAAAGCGTGTCAGGTATTCAATGCTGGCCATGTCAGCCAGATCGTTGATTGCGACAATTTCAAACCCGGCTTTTTCGCCTCGCTCAAACAACGCACGCAAGACGCAACGACCAATCCGGCCGTAGCCGTTGAGTGCAACTTTGTAAGGACGCGGTTGAGGCATGGGGTTCTCGATTACCGTTTGAATCCGTTATTGCAGTGGCGTCTGAACCACCGCTTTCGCGAGCAAGCCCGCTCCCACATTGGAATGTACTTTCCTGTGGGAGCGGGCTTGTTCGCGAAGGCGTCAGTCCGGACGACGCGACTTCTGGATCAGTCTTCCAGCAGTTCTTCAGCCTGACCCAGGATGTTTTCCAGGGTGAAGCCGAACTCTTCGAACAGTGCTGGCGCAGGCGCCGACTCACCGTAAGTGGTCATGCCGATCACGCGACCTTCCAGCCCCACGTACTTGAACCAGAAGTCGGCGTGAGCCGCTTCGATCGCAATACGCGCGCCAACCTGCAACGGCAGGACGGCTTGCTTGTAGCCAGCATCCTGAGCATCGAACACGCTGGTGCAAGGCATGGAAACCACGCGCACCTTGCGGCCCTGCCCGGTCAGTTTGTCGAAGGCTTGAACAGCCAGGCCGACTTCCGAACCGGTCGCAATCAGAATCAGCTCAGGCTCGCCTGCGCAGTCCTTCAGCACGTAGCCACCACGGCTGATGTCGGCGATCTGGCCGGCATCACGGGTTTGGTGCTGCAGGTTCTGACGCGAGAAAATCAGCGCCGACGGGCCGTCCTTGCGCTCCAGAGCGTTTTTCCAGGCCACAGCCGATTCAACGGCATCGGCTGGACGCCAGGTGTCGAGGTTCGGCGTGGTACGCAGGCTGGTCAGTTGCTCGATCGGCGGGTGCGTCGGGCCGTCTTCGCCCAGACCGATGGAGTCGTGGGTGTAGACGTGGATCACGCGCTGCTTCATCAGAGCGGACATGCGCACGGCATTGCGAGCGTATTCCATGAACATCAGGAAGGTCGCGCCGTAAGGCACCAGGCCGCCGTGCAGGGTGACGCCGTTCATGATGGCGGTCATGCCGAATTCGCGCACACCGTAGTACATGTAGTTGCCGCTGGCATCTTCAGCGCTGACGCCTTTGCAACCTTTCCACAGGGTCAGGTTGGAACCGGCCAGGTCGGCCGAACCGCCAAGCAGTTCCGGCAGCAGCGGGCCGAACGCGTTCAGGGTGTTCTGACTGGCTTTACGGCTGGCGATGGTTTCGCCTTTGGCAGCGACTTCAGCGATATAGGCCGAGGCTTTCTCCGAGAAGTCAGCCGGCAGTTCACCGCTCAGACGACGGATCAGCTCGTTGGCTTCAGCCGGGAACGCGGCGGAGTAGGCAGCGAAACGCTGATCCCACTCGGCTTCAACGGCGCGGCCAGCTTCTTTGGCATCCCACTCGGCATAGATGTCGGCCGGGATTTCGAACGGGCCGTGGTTCCAGTTCAGTGCCTGGCGGGTCAGAGCGATTTCCGCGTCACCCAGTGGGGCGCCGTGGCAGTCTTCTTTGCCTTGTTTGTTTGGCGAGCCGAAGCCGATGGTGGTCTTGCAGCAGATCAGGGTCGGCTGCGCGCTCTTGCGCGCGGTGTCGATGGCAGTCTTGATCTCTTCCGGGTCGTGACCGTCAACGTTGCGGATCACTTGCCAGTTGTAGGCTTCGAAACGCTTCGGGGTGTCATCGGTGAACCAGCCTTCGACTTCGCCGTCGATGGAGATGCCGTTGTCATCGTAGAAAGCGATCAGCTTGCCCAGACCCAGAGTACCGGCCAGGGAAGCGACTTCGTGGGAAATGCCTTCCATCATGCAGCCATCACCCAGGAAAACGTAGGTGTGGTGGTCAACGATGTTGTGGCTCGGACGGTTGAACTGCGCCGCCAGGACTTTTTCTGCCAGCGCGAAACCCACCGCGTTGGCCAGACCCTGACCCAGCGGGCCGGTGGTGGTTTCAACGCCCGGGGTATAACCGAACTCCGGGTGACCCGGGGTGCGGCTGTGCAGTTGACGGAATTGCTTGAGGTCGTCGATCGACAGGTCGTAACCGGTCAGGTGCAGCAACGAGTAGATCAACATCGAGCCGTGGCCGTTGGACAGCACGAAGCGGTCACGGTCAGCGAACGATGGATTGCTCGGGTTGTGCTTGAGGTAGTCGCGCCAAAGTACTTCAGCGGCCATCCCGGTGCCCCTATGGGTATGGCAGATATCGCCGAAGTACTTTTGCGCTTGATGCCATACCCGTGGGGGCCCCGGGGAGGCCGGAGGTGGCATTGTTCGCAGCCTACA
>NZ_JBIUWN010000140.1:0-5544 GCF_044743485.1 Pseudomonas sp. NPDC087614
CTTTAAAAAGCATTAATCTTCACGATTATCTGGGTAAGCAGCTGTTCGCTTAATACGGCCTGCCATTTTCCACTGGTTACGCATTATACACCCCGGAAGCAGCAGCAGAAGCTTGGGGTGTCTACTGCGTAACCAGTGGAAACTGGCAGGCCGTATTCAGCGAACAGCTGCTTACCCTGATACTCGTGAAGATTCATGCTTTTTACCGTCTTCGTTAGGTACTGCGCATTCGGCGCTGCGCTCTTGATGAGTGCCGCGCCACCTGTGACTGCTGCTTGCGTAGCTGAGCTACGCAAGACTGCGTCCAGCGGACATTCCGCGGTGAGACTTGCTCGCAAGGCTCACGACGGGCCGTTACCGCCGTGGTTTCTTATTGTCTGTTAACGCTTCTTGCGGTTGGCAATGTGGATGGCGCCGCCATTCACAGCCAGAGCAGCTTCGTGCAAGGCTTCAGACAGGGTCGGATGGGAGAAAACCATCATGCCCAGGTCTTCAGCGCTGGTGCCGAACTCCATACCGATCGCGCCCTGCTGAACCAGTTCTGCAGCGCTCGGGCCAATCACGTGCACGCCCAATACGCGGTCAGTCTTGGCATCGGCGATGACCTTGACGAAACCACCGGTATCGTTGGCGGCCATGGCACGGCCGGAAGCGGCGAACGGGAAGGTGCCAACGTTAACTTCAACGCCTTCAGCTTTCAATGCCTGCTCGGTTTTGCCAACCCAAGCGATTTCCGGGTGAGTATAAATAACCGAAGGGATCAGGTCATAGTTGATCTGAGCCTTGTGACCTTTGATGCGCTCGACAACCATGATGCCCTCTTCCGAGGCTTTGTGAGCCAGCATCATGCCGCGAACCACGTCCCCGATGGCGAAAACGCCCGGTACGGTGGTCGCGCATTGATCATCAACGTGCACGAAACCGCGCTCGTCCAGGGTCACGCCGCTGTCGGCAGCCAGCAGATCAGTGGTCACCGGACGGCGACCAACGGCTACGATCAGCTTGTCGAAAGTGATGGTCTGTTCGCCGTTGGCATCGGTGTAGTTAACAACGACTTCGTCGCCGTTCACTTTCGAACCGGTCACGCGAGCACCCAGTTTGATGTCCAGACCCTGCTTGGTCAGGGTTTTCAGCGCTTCCTTGGAAACCGCGGTGTCCGCTGCCATCAGGAAGGTGTCCAGGGCTTCCAGGACAGTCACTTCTGCACCCAGACGCGACCATACCGAACCCAGTTCCAGACCGATCACGCCAGCGCCGATCACGCCCAGACGCTTAGGCACGGATTGGAATTCCAGCGCACCTGTCGAATCGACGATGACGTTCTGATCAACCGGAGCCGGTGGAATGTCGATCGGACGCGAACCTGGCGCCAGAATGACGTTTTCAGCTTCGATGACTTCAACCGAACCGTCCGGCTTGGTGACTTCGACTTTCTTGCCAGCCAACAGCTTGCCGTGGCCCTGGATCGAAGTAACGCCATTGGCCTTGAACAGAGTGGCAACGCCGCCGGTCAGGTTCTTGACGATGCCAGCCTTGCGGCCAACCATCGCAGCGACGTCCATTTTGACTTCGCCGGTCGAGATACCGTGAACGTTGAAGCTTTCTTTCGCTTCCTTGTATTTCCAGGAGCTGTCCAGCAGCGCCTTGGAAGGAATGCAGCCGACGTTCAGGCAGGTACCGCCCAGGGCTTGCTTGCCTTCGGCGTCGGTGTACTTCTCGATGCAGGCAGTGCTCAGACCCAGTTGTGCGGCCTTGATGGCAGCCACATAGCCACCAGGGCCAGCACCAATCACTACTACGTCAAATTTCTGCGACATTCAAAAAATCCTCTTTAGCGAAAAGCTTCAAGCCACAAGCTTCAAGCCAAGCCGCCCTTTCTTGCGGCTTGCTGCTCGAAGCTTGCAGCTGCTTCTATCAGATATCCAGCAACAGACGAGCCGGATCTTCCAGCAGGTTCTTGATGGTCACCAGGAAGGTCACAGCTTCTTTGCCATCGATCAGACGGTGATCGTAGGACAATGCCAGGTACATCATCGGACGGATAACGACCTGACCATTGATGGCCATAGGACGCTGGATGATGTTGTGCATGCCCAGAATAGCTGCCTGCGGCGGGTTGACGATCGGAGTCGACATCATCGAGCCGAAGGTACCACCGTTGGTGATGGTGAAGGTACCACCGGTCATCTCGTCCATCGACAGTTTGCCGTCACGGGCCTTCTTGCCGAAAGTGGCGATACCACCTTCGATTTCAGCCAGGCTCATCAGCTCGGCGTTACGCAGGACCGGTACTACCAGGCCGCGGTCGCTGGAAACGGCAACGCCGATGTCAGCGTAGCCGTGATAAACGATGTCGCCGCCGTCGATCGACGCGTTCACAGCCGGGAAGCGCTTCAGTGCTTCGGTGGCCGCCTTCACGAAGAAAGACATGAAGCCCAGGCGTACGCCGTTGTGGGACTTCTCGAACAGATCCTTGTACTTGGAACGCAGCGCCATGACTTCGGTCATGTCGACTTCGTTGAAAGTGGTCAGCATTGCCATGTTCGATTGAGCTTCAACCAGACGCTTGGCCACAGTGGCGCGAACGCGGGTCATCGGTACGCGCTTCTCGATGCGGTCGCCAGCGGCGAACACAGGAGCGGCGGCCGAAGGAGCAGCAGCCTTGGCAGGCGCGGCAGCCGGAGCGGCTTTCTTGGCAGCAACAGCAGCAACCACGTCTTCCTTGGTCACACGACCGCCCTTGCCGGTGCCGGCAACGGAAGCGATGTTGATGCCGTTTTCTTCAGCCAGCTTGCGAGCAGCCGGAGCAGCAACAGGATCGTCTTCGCCTTCGGCGGCAGCCGGGGCAACGGCAGCAGCGGCCGGAGCAGCAGCGGCGGCTGGAGCAGCGGCCGCAGCGCCGCCCGCTTCGATGGAGCCCAGGACTTCGTCGGATAGAACGGTGTCGCCTTCGTTCTTGACGATTGCGCCCAGCACGCCATCAGCAGTAGCCAGCACTTCCAGTACGACTTTGTCGGTTTCGATGTCAACGATCAGGTCGTCGCGCTTGACAGCGTCGCCCGGTTGTTTGTGCCAGGTGGCAACGGTGCCATCGGCAACCGATTCCGGGAAAGTGGGGGCTTTGATCTCGATAGCCATTATCTGTAGTTCCTTAAATTCGGTTTCAGGTGCGCGAAGGCGTTAAACGGTAAACGCGTCTTGCAGCAGTTTTTCCTGCTGCTCGGCGTGCATCGATGCATAACCACAAGCGGGTGCAGCAGAAGCATCACGGCCCGCGTACTCAAGTACGAGAGACTTGTTGTGATTGCTAACGATGCGGCGCATGTGGTGCTGGCTGCAGTACCAGGCACCCTGGTTCATCGGCTCTTCCTGACACCAAACGATATGTTTGAGGTTGGTGTACGGAGCCAGAACTTCGTTCAAGTCGTCCTCAGGGAATGGGTACAGCTGCTCGATACGCACGACGGCGATATCGTCACGGCCTTCGGCACGGCGTTTTTCCAGCAGGTCGTAGTAGACCTTGCCGCTACACAGAACAATGCGCTCGACCTTTTTCGGATCTTGAGCATCGATTTCCGGGATCACGGTCTGGAACGAACCTTCGGCCAGGTCTTCCAGCGTCGAGATGGCCAGCTTGTGGCGCAGCAGCGACTTCGGAGTCAAAACTACCAGAGGTTTGCGCAGCGGGCGGATCACCTGACGACGCAGCAAGTGGTAGATCTGCGCCGGAGTGGTCGGTACGCACACCTGAATGTTGTGCTCGGCGCATAGCTGCAGATAACGCTCAAGACGTGCCGAACTGTGCTCAGGGCCCTGACCTTCATAACCGTGTGGCAGCAACATGGTCAGACCGCAGAGACGGCCCCACTTGTGCTCGCCGCTGGTGATGAACTGGTCGATAACAACCTGCGCACCGTTGGCGAAGTCGCCGAACTGGGCTTCCCAGATCACCAGCGCGTTTGGCGTGGTGGTCGAGTAACCGTATTCGAAGGCCAGCACCGCTTCTTCCGACAGGAAAGAGTCGTACAGGTCAAAGCGTGGCTGACCGTCGTACAGGTTCTGCAGCGGAATGTAGGTGCCCGCATCTTTCTGATTGTGCAGAACAGCGTGACGGTGCGAGAACGTACCGCGGCCGATGTCCTGACCGGTCATGCGAATCGGGTGACCTTCAAACGCCAGGGTCGCGTACGCCATGGTTTCGGCGTAACCCCAGTTGATTGGCAGGCCGCCGGCTTGCATCTTCTGACGGTCTTCGTAGATCTTCGCAACCTGACGCTGAACCACGAAGCCTTCCGGAATTTCCAGCAGCTTGGCGGACAGTTCCTGCAGGGTTTTCAGATCGAAACGGGTGTCGTGACGTGCAGTCCAGGCGTGGCCCAGATACGGACGCCAGTCCACGAACAACTCTTTGTTCGGCTCTTTGACCAGCGATTTCACTACGTGCAGACCGTTGTCCAGCGCGTTGCGGTATTCGTCGACCTTCGCCTGAACACGCTCTGCATCAAGAGTACCGTCCTGAGTCAGACGATCGGCGTACAGCTCACGAGTGGTACGCTGTTTGGTGATCTGCTGATACATCAGAGGCTGGGTGCCGCTTGGCTCGTCGGCCTCGTTGTGGCCGCGACGACGGTAGCAGACCAGATCGATCACTACGTCACGCTTGAACTGCATGCGGTAGTCGATGGCCAACTGGGTCACGAACAACACGGCTTCCGGATCATCACCATTCACATGGAGAATCGGCGCCTGAATCATTTTCGCAACGTCGGTGGCGTACTCGGTGGAACGCGAGTCCAGCGGGTTGCTGATGGTGAAACCCACCTGGTTGTTGATCACGATGTGAACAGTACCGCCGGTTTTGAAACCGCGGGTCTGCGACATCTGGAAGGTTTCCATGACCACACCTTGACCTGCGAATGCAGCGTCACCGTGGATGGAGATCGGCAGAACCTTCTCGCCGGTCGAATCGTTACGACGATCCTGACGGGCACGAACCGAACCTTCTACCACCGGGGAAACGATTTCCAGGTGGGACGGGTTGAACGCCATGGCCAGGTGAACTTCACCACCGGTGGTCATTACGTTGGACGAGAAGCCCTGGTGATATTTAACGTCACCGGAACCCAACTCGACCTTCTTCTTGCCTTCGAACTCGTCGAACAGCTCGCGCGGGTTCTTGCCGAAGGTGTTGACCAGTACGTTCAGACGACCACGGTGAGCCATGCCGATGACGACTTCCTTGGTGCCGTAGGAACCGGAACGCTGGATCAGTTCGTCGAGCATCGGAATCAGGCTTTCGCCGCCTTCCAGACCGAAACGCTTGGTGCCCGGGTATTTGGTGCCCAGGTATTTTTCCAGGCCTTCACCGGCTGTCACGCGCTCAAGCAGGTGGCTCTTGATGTCGGCGGAGTATGTCGGACGACCACGCACGCTTTCCAGACGCTGCTGGAACCACTGGCGCTGCTCGGAATCGGTGATATGCGTAAATTCAGCGCCGATGGTGCGGCAATATGTCTGCTGCAACGCTTCGTGTATTTCGCGTAG
>NZ_JBIUWN010000141.1:0-5480 GCF_044743485.1 Pseudomonas sp. NPDC087614
ACTTCGACGACGAAATCCATCGGTGTGTAGTCATCGTTGAACAAAACCACCTTGTACATCGGCGGCGCCTGTAACGCAGGCTTTGCTTCCTGAACAGCAACGCCTGCCGAATCGTCGTCGTGCTCCTCTGGAAGATCCTTTTGGAGAAGCGGGCGATCCTGATAGAATGTTAGTCGAATCTGGCTGAATGCATGCATGGACAGAAAGGTTCGTCAGTTGTGCAAATACAGTGGTGGGGGCGGCTGTACACGTTTTCAACTCCGACTGCCCGGTCACCTTGACTATCGGGAAAACGGTGTTACAACCAATAGAGCCCACAGTGGGTAAAAAAGATCCGCGGAGTCAATCCTTTTAACGGATTAGATTGCGGATGTCCTGGATGATACTCCAGCGTTGGAGTCTGTTGCAGAGGGATTTGAGCATGGCTGTCGGCAAGGTGAAATGGTTCAACAATGCCAAGGGGTTCGGGTTCATCAATACCGACACCCGTGAAGGTCGAGACGAGGCTGGCAAAGATATTGATTTCTTTGCGCACTACTCCGCCATTGAAATGGACGGGTATAAAACCCTCAAGGCTGGGCAGGCCGTAAGCTTCGTGATCGCTCAGGGGCCCAAAGGCCTGCACGCGGTCAATATTACAGCGGTCGTAGCCACAGAAGAAAAAGAAACAGTCCCGGACACCTTTAGAGAACAAAAAGTTACCAGTTGACGCGTCAAAACCTTCAGCCATAAAAAACCGCCCCTCTATTATCCGAGAGGGGCGGTTATTTGCATGCTTGCAGTTCTTACATATGCGAGATCAGCGCATCACCGAAGCCCGAAGACGACACCAGTTTGGCCCCATCCATCAGACGCTCGAAGTCATAAGTCACGGTCTTGGCACTGATGGCGCCGTTGGTGCCCTTGATGATCAGATCCGCCGCTTCGGTCCAGCCCATGTGACGCAGCATCATTTCCGCCGAAAGAATCAGAGAACCCGGGTTGACCTGATCCTTGCCGGCGTACTTCGGCGCAGTACCGTGGGTGGCTTCGAACATCGCTACGGTGTCGGACAGGTTAGCGCCCGGCGCGATACCGATACCGCCCACTTCCGCCGCCAGAGCGTCGGAGAGGTAGTCGCCATTGAGGTTTAGGGTGGCGATCACATCGTATTCGGCCGGGCGCAGCAGGATCTGCTGGAGCATGGCGTCGGCGATGGCATCCTTGACGATGACGTTCTTGCCGGTTTTCGGGTTCTTGAACTGCATCCACGGACCGCCGTCGAGCAGGGTCGCGCCGAACTCTTCGGCGGCCACTTCGTAGGCCCATTCCTTGAAGGCACCTTCGGTGAACTTCATGATGTTGCCTTTGTGCACGATAGTCAGCGAATCGCGGTCGTTATCGACCACATACTGCAGCGCCTTGCGCGCCAGGCGCTTGGTGCCCTCGAGGGAAACCGGCTTGACGCCGATACCGCAGTTTTCGTCGAAACGGATCTTGGTGACGCCCATTTCTTCTTTAAGGAATTTGATGACCTTGGTGGCTTCCGGCGAACCGGCCTTCCACTCGATGCCAGCGTAGATATCCTCGGAGTTCTCGCGAAAGATAGTCATGTCGACGTCGCCAGGCTTTTTCACCGGGCTTGGCACACCTTCGAACCAGCGCACCGGACGCAGGCAGACGTACAAATCGAGTTGCTGACGCAGAGCCACGTTCAGCGAGCGGATGCCGCCACCGACCGGGGTGGTCAGCGGGCCTTTGATGGAAACCACGTAATCCTTGACTGCGTCGAGCGTTTCCTGAGGCAGCCAGGTGTCCTGATCGTAAACCTGAGTGGCTTTTTCCCCGGCGAAGACTTCCATCCAGGAAATCTTGCGTTTGCCGCCGTATGCCTTTTGAACTGCAGCATCGACAACCTTGATCATCACCGGACTGATGTCAACACCAATGCCGTCACCTTCGATGAAGGGGATGATCGGGTTATCTGGAACATTGAGAGAATGGTCTGCATTGACGGTGATTTTGTCGCCGACGGCTGGAACCTGAATCTTCTTGTAACCCATGCTGAACTCCATTGTTTGGATTGAACATCTGGCTTGGTTCGAGCGTAACCCAGTTAAATCAACACGCAAACCCTCTGTTCAAGGCGCAGGCACATCTCGTTTCGTACAACCCTGAAAGCAAAGGGAAAAGCGCCAAACTCAAGCATTGCGCAAGACTCTACGCCCCACCCTGCCCTGCGACCTTTAGACCAATGGACGAGAATCGTTGCATATGAACCATCGGCAGATTGCCAGCTACCTATGTATAATGCCGCCCGCTGACCAAAGGGTCACGACGGCTGGCCTCTCTAGCACGAGACTTTCCGCCTGTTTGGTTGAACTGTTACCGCAGTCCGACTGCTTGACGCTCAACGATGCACCCAACATCACCGCGAAGAATCTCGACATTCGGTTCATGGATGACTTTGAACGAACGCGCTTACCCGGCGCCCCTCGAGTTTCTGCGCACGCTTTAGCAAAGAAGAGAGAGTTAATCCGAATATGCCCACCCGCTCGAAGATCATCTATACCTTCACCGACGAAGCTCCAGCCCTCGCCACCTATTCCCTGCTGCCGATCATCGAGGCTTACACCGCCTCGGCCGATATCGCCGTGGAAACCCGCGATATCTCTCTTGCAGCACGCATTCTGGCCAGCTTCCCCGAGCAACTGGGCGACAAAGCCGTAGCCGATCACCTCGCCGAACTGGGCGACCTGGCCGTTACGCCTGAAGCCAATATCATCAAGCTGCCGAACATCAGCGCTTCGGTTCCACAACTGCAAGCCGCGATCAAAGAGCTGCAAGCTCAGGGTTACAACCTGCCGGACTACCCGGAAACCGTAACCAGCGATGCCGACAAAGACGCCAAGGCGCGTTACGACAAAGTCAAAGGCAGCGCCGTGAACCCGGTTCTGCGTGAAGGCAACTCCGACCGCCGCGCTCCGCTGTCGGTCAAGAACTACGCTCGCAAGCACCCGCACAAAATGGGCGCATGGGCCAAAGACTCCAAGTCCCACGTTGCTCACATGAGCACCGGCGATTTCTACGGCAGCGAAAAAGCCGCCCTGATCGACGCCGCTGACGCTGTGAAAATCGAGCTGATCGCCAAAGACGGCACCACGACCGTCCTGAAAGAAAAAACCACCGTTCAGGCTGGCGAGATCCTCGACTGCGCCGTGTTGAGCAAAAACGCCCTGCGCGCGTTCATCGCCGCAGAAATCGAAAGCGCCAAGGCACAAGGCGTGCTGCTGTCGGTTCACCTCAAAGCGACCATGATGAAGGTCTCCGACCCGATCATGTTCGGCCAGATCGTTGCCGAGTTCTATAAAGACGCGCTGACCAAGCACGCTGACGTGCTGGCCCAGATCGGCTTCAACCTGAACAACGGCATCGGCGATCTGTACGCTCGTATCAAGGCCCTGCCTAGCGATCAGCAAGCGCAGATCGAAGCCGACATGGCAGCGGTCTACGCCGCTCGTCCATCGCTGGCGATGGTCAACTCCGACAAAGGCATCACCAACCTGCACGTGCCGAGCGACGTTATCGTCGACGCCTCGATGCCAGCGATGATCCGTGACTCCGGCAAGATGTGGGGCACCGACGGCCAGTTGCACGACACCAAGGCTGTGATCCCGGATCGCTGCTACGCGACCATCTACCAGGCTGTGATCGAAGACTGCAAAGCCAATGGCGCCTTCGACCCGACCACCATGGGCAGCGTGCCAAACGTCGGCCTGATGGCGAAGAAAGCCGAAGAGTACGGCTCGCATGACAAGACCTTCCAGATCAAGGCTGACGGCGTGGTTCGCGTGACCGACAGCAAAGGCACCCTGCTGATGGAACAGGCTGTTGAAGCTGGCGACATCTTCCGCATGTGCCAGACCAAAGACGCGCCGATCCAGGACTGGGTCAAACTGGCCGTCAACCGCGCTCGCGCCAGCAGCACTCCAGCCATTTTCTGGCTCGATCCGATGCGCGCTCACGACGGCGTAGTGATCGAGAAAGTTCAGGCTTACCTGAAGGATCACGACACTGCCGGTCTGGACATCCAGATCATGGCGCCGGTCGACGCGATGAAGTACACCCTGCAGCGCACCCGCGAAGGCAAGGACACCATTTCGGTGACCGGCAACGTACTGCTCGACTACCTTACCGATCTGTTCCCGATCGTGCCGCTGATGAACGGCGGTGGCCTGTTCGAAACCGGCGCCGGCGGTTCGGCACCGAAGCACGTGCAGCAACTGGTTGAAGAGAACTTCCTGCGCTGGGATTCGCTGGGCGAATTCCTGGCTCTGGCCGCATCCCTCGAGCATTTGGGTGTGAACTACAACAACCCGAAAGCGCTGGTTCTGTCCAAGACTCTGGATCAGGCCACTGGCCAGTTCCTCGACAACAACAAGTCGCCATCGCGCAAAGTCGGCAACATCGACAACCGCGGCAGCCACTTCTATCTGGCGATGTACTGGGCTCAGGCCCTGGCTGCCCAGACCGAAGACGCTGCACTGCAAGCGCAGTTCGCGCCCCTGGCTAAAACCCTGACCGAGAACGAAGCAACCATCGTTGCCGAGCTCAACGCCGTGCAGGGCAAGCCAGTGGACATCGGCGGTTACTACCACGCCAATGCCGAGCTGATCAGCAAGGCCATGCGCCCAAGCGCAACCTTCAACGCGGCGGTTGCTGCGCTGGTTTAAGGTTGTAATGCTGTAAAGAAGCCCCGGCCCAGTGCCGGGGTTTCTTTTTGTGGCGCTGGCCCATTTATCCTTGAGACACGACCCCATGTGGGAGCGGGCTTGCTCGCGAATGCATTGGATCAGTCAATAAAGATGTTGAATGACAAACCGTATTCGCGAGCAAGCCTGCTCCCACAGGGGATAGGTTTCAACCAATAGATTGAGGAAGATTTATGGAATGGCTCCCCCACATCACCGTCGCCACCATCGTCGAGGACAACGGCCGCTTCCTGATGGTCGAAGAGCACAAGGCCGGGCGCAACGTACTCAATCAGCCTGCCGGCCATCTCGATCCGAACGAAACCCTGATCGAAGCTGCCATTCGCGAAACCCTTGAGGAAACTGGCTGGGACGTCGAACCCACCGGCGTCATCGGCATTTACCTGTACACCGCACCGAGCAACGGTGTCACCTACCAACGCGTGTGCTTCAGCGCCAAAGCCGTGAAGCACCACCCGGATTGCCCGCTCGACGACGGCATCGTCGGCGCCAAGTGGCTGACCCGCGACGAATTAATCGCCCAGCGCGATAACTGGCGCAGCGAGCTGATCATCCGCTGCATCGATGATTATCTGGCCGGCCATCACTTCGGCCTCGAACTGATCCGCCCTTCTCTTTAGCCTTGAGGCCGTGAGCCTGATAGAATCGCGTCCTTTTTCAAGACACTCATTGAATCCCTATGCGTGATCCAGCCCCTTCTGACACATCCAAGAAGCGCGTCATTGTCGG
>NZ_JBIUWN010000142.1:0-5140 GCF_044743485.1 Pseudomonas sp. NPDC087614
AACCCCACAGCCTAAGGCTGCGGGGTTGGGATGCTTGCTCAGCTAGACCTTTTCGACCTGACTGAACTCCAGCTCTACCGGAGTAGAGCGACCGAAAATGAGCACTGCCACTTGGATCCGGCTCTTTTCGTAGTTAACTTCTTCAACGACGCCATTGAAATCAGCAAATGGACCATCATTGACTCGCACCGTTTCACCAGGCTCGAAAAGAGTCTTAGGCTTAGGTTTGTCGCTACCATCAGCAACGCGACGCAGAATTGCTTCTGCCTCTTTATCAGTGATTGGCGCTGGCTTATCAGCAGTTCCGCCGATAAAGCCCATCACACGAGGTGTGTCCTTGACCAAGTGCCAAGTACCCTCATTCATATCCATCTGAACCAGCACATAACCTGGAAAGAACTTACGCTCGCTTTTGCGCTTCTGGCCATTACGCATCTCGACCACTTCTTCAGTGGGAACCAGAATTTCACCAAAGCCATCTTCCATGCCTGCCAGTTTCACTCGCTCAACAAGCGAGCGCATCACATGCTTCTCGTAACCCGAGTAAGCATGCACAACGTACCAACGCTTAGCCACGGGACACCCTTAGCCGACAATCAAGGAAACAAGCCAGCCGAGCAGGGAATCAAGCCCCCACAACAGCAACGCCATAACCAGAACAACAGCCACAACGATTAGCGTGGTCTGCGTGGTTTCTTGGCGAGTTGGCCAAACGACTTTACGAATCTCAGTGCGAGCTTCCTTAACCAGTACAAAGAAAGACTTGCCCTTCGCAGTTTGCAGACCTACAAAGGCAGCTGCAGCAGCAATAACAAGCAATGCGAGTACGCGGTACAGGATCGGCGAAGCTGAGTAATACTGATTACCAACAACGCCAACAACCACCAAAGCAACTACTACAAGCCACTTGAGCAAATCGAAGCGAGAGCCTTGAGTTTCAGCTTTAGGAGTCATCTATGAAGATCCTGTGAAAAGAAAGCCAGACACACCAAGTGAATCTGGCAGGTCAGGAGGGAATCGAACCCCCAACCTACGGTTTTGGAGACCGTCGCTCTGCCAATTGAGCTACTGACCTAAAACAAAATCAGGCCGACCATTATGCCGGCCTGAAAAATACATTACAACCGATTATTCGATGATTTTGGCTACGACGCCAGCGCCGACGGTACGACCGCCTTCACGGATAGCGAAACGCAGACCGTCTTCCATCGCGATGGTTTTGATCAGGGTAACAGTCATCTGAATGTTGTCACCTGGCATTACCATTTCAACGCCTTCTGGCAGCTCGCAGTTACCAGTCACGTCAGTAGTACGGAAGTAGAACTGTGGACGGTAGCCCTTGAAGAACGGAGTATGACGACCGCCTTCTTCCTTGCTCAGAACGTAAACTTCTGCAGTGAACTTGGTGTGCGGCTTAACCGAACCCGGCTTAACCAGAACCTGACCACGCTCAACGTCGTCACGCTTGGTGCCACGCAGCAGAACGCCGCAGTTCTCGCCAGCACGACCTTCGTCGAGCAGCTTGCGGAACATTTCAACACCGGTGCAGGTGGAAACAGTAGTGTCACGCAGACCAACGATTTCCAGCGGATCCTGAACGCGAACGATACCGCGCTCGATACGACCGGTCACAACAGTACCGCGACCCGAGATCGAGAATACGTCTTCGATTGGCATCAGGAACGGCTTGTCGATCATACGAACTGGTTCTGGGATGTAGCTGTCCAGAGTCTCAACCAGTTTCTTGACGGCAGTGGTGCCCATCTCGTTGTCGTCTTTGCCTTCCAGCGCCATACGAGCCGAACCGATGATGATTGGAGTGTCATCGCCCGGGAAGTCGTAGGTGGACAGCAGGTCGCGAACTTCCATCTCAACCAGCTCCAGCAGCTCTGCGTCGTCTACCAGGTCAGCCTTGTTCAGGAAAACCACGATGTACGGAACGCCTACCTGACGGGACAGCAGGATGTGCTCACGGGTTTGTGGCATCGGACCATCGGCGGCCGAGCAAACCAGGATAGCGCCGTCCATTTGAGCAGCACCGGTGATCATGTTCTTCACATAGTCAGCGTGACCTGGGCAGTCAACGTGAGCGTAGTGACGGATCAGCGAGTTGTACTCAACGTGCGCGGTGTTGATGGTGATACCGCGAGCTTTTTCTTCTGGAGCGCTGTCGATCTTGTCGAATTCAACTACGGCCGAACCGAAAACTTCGGAGCAAACACGAGTCAGAGCAGCGGTCAGAGTGGTTTTACCGTGGTCAACGTGACCGATGGTCCCTACGTTAACATGGGGCAGGGAACGATCAAATTTTTCCTTAGCCATCGATATCACCCTCAAACAGAAGAATTAGACAAACAACATCAACCATTAAAACAAAGGCAGATATTTTCATATCTGC
The DNA here is from genome assembly GCF_044743485.1 of Pseudomonas sp. NPDC087614. Lineage (NCBI taxonomy): Bacteria > Pseudomonadati > Pseudomonadota > Gammaproteobacteria > Pseudomonadales > Pseudomonadaceae > Pseudomonas > Pseudomonas sp. NPDC087614. The sequence continues at coordinate 2,399 of NZ_JBIUWN010000142.1, forward strand.
CTTGTTATATGGAGCTCTTGAGCGGATTTGAACCGCTGACCTCACCCTTACCAAGGGTGTGCTCTACCAACTGAGCTACAAGAGCGAAACACTTTGCACAACCTGCAAGCTTGGAGCGGGTAGCGGGAATCGAACCCGCATCATCAGCTTGGAAGGCTGAGGTTCTACCACTAAACTATACCCGCAGAGCCTGCAGCTCACGCTTAAATCTGGTGGAGGGAGAAGGATTCGAACCTTCGAAGTCGTAGACGTCAGATTTACAGTCTGATCCCTTTGGCCGCTCGGGAACCCCTCCTAATCAGGCCAGCATTTTATACTATGCCAAACCCCTGTCAAGCATTTTCTCATTTAAAAACTTGAGGTTAGCTGCATTGACACCACTCCTTCATGACCACCTCTTCAGGTCTTCACTGTGGAGCGGGCGCCATTCTATGCAAACTATTCAGCAGGCGCAACCCCTTCGCACAGCATTATTTTATGTTTTAACTCATTGAATTCCTTGGAAAGGTTTTGCAACTGATCAGCACCCAGCAATCGCTGACCTTCAGGTGAGATACGCAGCCAGTATCCTGTTGCCGGACGCTCGTCAGGCAACGGCGAAGCCTTGATATCCATCTCCGCCAAACGGCGCCCCAACGCTTCAACCAAATCCTGACGAGCAAATCCCCCCAAATAAAGACAGCGCTCCTCAAAGCGCACACCAGCATTCTCTCGAGAAGCATCCAGACTCTCGCTGAGCAAACGAATGTCATGCTGGGGGCCTTTATACAAACTCAGAGGGGTGACATCTTTTGCACGCAGAGGTGCTTCCTGCTGATGCCAGACGTAATAGAAAACATTGAGAACAAGGAACAGCAGGAACAACCAACGCATACAGACCTCAGGACAAAGGACACGCCATAGCCAAGCCCACGAACACCAGGTCGGGAACAACCCTGGCCTCTGGGACAACATCTGCTATTAATACGGCATCCCCCCCTGTAAGAAATACAGTGAAACTCTCCCCCCAATAGGCTCGTGCCATTTCCATCTGAGTGAGCACGAACCCTTTGAGCATTAGAGAGCAACCGCGCTCCACCGCCTCAACAGTGCTCCGACCAGGAGCCTGGCTTGTCAATGCACGCTCAGCCGCGAGATCACCGTATCGTATCTTTCGTGTATGGGTGCGCAACTGGTTACGCATCAACGGCATGCCAGGACAAATAAAGCCCCCGAGATGCTCCCCATCTTCCGCAATGAAGTCCGCCGTTACCGCCGTGCCAAAATCCAGCACCAGACATGCACCTTCAGCTAAGTGGAATCCGCCGAGCATCGCCAACCAACGATCAAGCCCCAAGCGCTCGTAGTCCTCATAACCGTTTCTAACACCAGACATTTCACGAGCTGGCTCTGCACATACAACTGTCAGATCGAAATCCCGCCGAAGCATTTCGATTAACGCTCCCGTCTCCTCGAGAGTACGAACACTAACAAGACGGCATTTGCTTAGCGACAATCCAGCTAGAGCAAATAGACCATCACGCAGAGCCTGATCCGAGTCAACCACCCCCTCTGCGATCAAAACAGCAGCCTCGGCACTCAGCACGCGCCACTTTATGAAGCTGTTGCCACAATCAAGCTCAAGAATCATCACGCAACCTCAGGCTGAGCTCGCCACCGCTAAAGACCTTTTCCACACCACTCACCTGCAAACGCAGCGCGCCTTGGCTATCAATCCCCAGCACAACACCATCAACCTGGCTGACACCAGCAATCAACGACACTGATCGCTCCTGCCACAAATGGTTTTCCTCCCATTCTGCCTGGAGAACTGAAAAACCACCGACCTGCTGACGCTGTATATATGACTGCAACTGTTCGCTTAACTCGAAAACCAGAACGTTACGATCGCAAGTTGTACCAGATTCAAGTCGCATGGAAGTCCATTGCTGATCAACCTCCTCTGCAACCTGCATATTTACGTTAATACCTATACCTAGTACCACGTGACACACATCAGCCGGATCCCCAACCAACTCCAGCAAAATACCGGCAATTTTCTTATTGCCGACGAGAACATCGTTAGGCCACTTCAAACCTGCGCCAGTGACGCCGAGCTTTTGCAGGGTTCGCATGACTGCCAACCCAACAACAAGACTCAAGCCCTCAAGCTGGCGCATCCCACCATCAATTCGCAGAACGAGACTGTAATAAAGGTTTTCGGCAAACGGGCTAACCCACTTGCGCCCTCTACGCCCACGTCCAGATATCTGTCGCTCGGCAAGCACTAAAAATGGCGCTGCCTGCCCCCGGCCAATGGCGCGCAAAGCCTCAGCATTAGTCGAGTCGATAGAATCAAAAACCGCAATTGGCCAACTCTCTTTCATCCGCGCCACTTTAAGAGGATCGATCAACACAAGCGGCGCAGCCAACTGATAACCTCGCCCCCGAACCTTGTGAATGGACAGCCCAAGCTCAGCCTCCAAGTGCTGAAGCTGCTTCCATACCGCACTTCGACTAATTCCTAAGGCGGCGCCTAGGTCCTGACCAGAATGGAATCGCCCATCCTTCAGAAGATTCAACAACGTCAGCATGTAGGTCTCGCCTCACAGTGAGGCCCGAATAATAGCCATGCGCCGGGCCGTTGCATAGAAAACAAGCAGACACATTTCCTGCGGGCAAAACAAAACCCCAACTGCTTTCGCAATTGGGGTTTCGGAATTTAATCTTGACGATGACCTACTCTCACATGGGGAAACCCCA
>NZ_JBIUWN010000143.1:0-5021 GCF_044743485.1 Pseudomonas sp. NPDC087614
CTCAAAACTGGGGTATCTGCCGCCGACCGTTTACGAGCGGGCGATGGCATCGAAACCACCTATCGAGGTGTCCGGAATTAGTTGACCACCACATGCATTGGGCTGACCAGAACGCACTCCTCGACTCCTTGGCCACATGACGCGGCCATTCATGAGCCGAACCGGCAAGCTGGCAGAAAAAACTCCAGCCCCAATCTGGCGCGTCTGAGCAAATCTCGATTGCTTCCTCAAAACTGTCGATGTAATACTTCATAGCAGCTTGCGCGGATGCGAGTGACTTGCCATATAGGGATAGATGCAACTGCGGCAAGACATTATCGATCACGAAGTCGCTGCAGTTTTCCACTCGGTAGGTATCCTGCCTGACTCTTGTAATGCCAGCCCAGACCAACGCCTGGCTGTCCGGCGTATCCGTTGATGGTAAAGGCTATGAAAACGTAGCCAGTTTCACGGAAAATTCATGTTAAGGTCGACGTTCTAGATGAGCTTAAGTTTTGCATGGAAACTGGATGGATATGCGTGTGTTCCAAGGAGGTAAGCAAAAATGAAAGAACAGACCAGCGTCTACCATTTGGAGGCATTTGGAGGGTTAGACCTGCTCCAAGCTCGGTATTACAAACAGAATTTTTCTCGACATGCCCATGAGACTTTTTGTATTGGTGTTATTGAGGAAGGGGCGCAGCGTTTCTATCGTACGGGGGGGGATCACGTTGCACCTAAAGGAGACATCATTCTAGTAAATGCGGATGATGTTCATACCGGATCGTCCGGAATGGACAGCGGTTGGTCATATAGAGCTATTTATCCTCACCCCAATCTGTTGTGTTCATTATCACGTGACTTTAGCAAGCCAGAGGGGAGCATTCCATGGTTTCCCGATGCTGTCATTCATGACCCAGGATTAGCCACGCAGCTTCTGATGGTCTTCAACTTACTGACTCAAGAAGGCAATGGACTACTTAAGGAAACACTTCTACTTTCTTCGCTTGCTTGGCTTACCATGCGACATGGGAAAACCAAAACGATAGGAAATGATTTCCAGCATGCCGAAACCAACATGGTCATGCTAAAAGATTTTATGGACAGCTACCCAGAGCGTGATGTTTCTTTGATGCAACTGGCGGATATGGCTAAATTGAGTCCTTGGCATTTTTTGAGGCAATTCAAAAAAACTGTTGGGATAACACCTCATGCGTATTTGGTTCAGGCTCGCCTTAGAAAATCGAAAAATCTATTGCTGCAAGGGATATCTATTTCAAATGTCGCGACGCTTTGTGGCTTTTCCGATCAAAGCCATTTCCATCGTCATTTTAAGAATGCGATGGGCTTTACTCCTGGGGAATATGCGCATTCTGCACGTAAATCATAGGGTTTTACTTTCTATTTTCCTAGATGCTACAGCGAAAAATAGTGATCTTCCACGTGCTTAATGAGCCCATCTCCAGATAGTATCCACCAAAGGTGGATACCATTTTTCGCATTGGGATCTAATCGCTGAGAGCTAGTACTAGCATCGTATCGCTAGGAGGGCGAAAATTTCATGAAAGGCCTGGTCAAAAAACCGTAACTCTAAATGAGCAGTATCTCCCGTAAGCCTTCTAGTTTAGGCGGTACTCTAAATGGTCTACATCTACCTTTGTTGATGCACTGATCATCTCAAACACATAATTCAGGCAATTATGTAGGCCCCAGATATCGATATAGTCATATTTATCTTCTCGAAGTAGCTTTTGTGCACTTGCCTCCCTCAATGCAGCATAGTCAAACCACTGGCGTACACTGCCGTATCGGTGATGCCAGTCATGGCATACTAATGATCCTTGAACCACAAGCATTCTAACGGGCAGATGATAAAAAAGGTGGGCAACAATCCATGTAAACCACTGAGGAACTTTAGCTATCGTAAAGCTCGATGGGCAAGGAGTTCCACAAAAACGGCCGTGGCAATTTTTTATGCGGCTATCACGTACGGTTTCGTCTTTTCCTCTCAATAACCATACATGCTCAGTAAGTAGATGAAGCAAAGAAGCTGCTTGATAGACAAAAACCAGTGGTACGACAACCAGCAGGCAGAAAACCCCCACCCCATAGAACCACGCTATACTCGCCAAAATGCCGATCCACAGTGTCGACATTGCAAAACGATACAGTGGTACGCCAATCAGGTTTGATTTTATACGGCCGTACAGGAAAGACAGATGAAAAAAAGGGCTAAACAATTTAACAAACAAGTTTAAATACAGAGCTGACTTAGATTTTCCCGGCACAAAACCTAGCTTATAGATTGCCGCAAGATCCTTATCTTCAATAGTGGAGAATTTCTTTCCATGATGCTCATATACATGAAATTGCCGGTAAGATGCATAGGGCTGCACAACGAATAACGTCGATAATATTTCACAAATTATCTTATTCAAAATCTGAGATTTATAAAGATGCCCATGAACGCCATGATGAATAATTGTCGCTACTACATATCTTGCGCCAGAAGCGGAAAGCAGCGCTCCCACGATATAGATCAATGCATCCCAATGGTTATTGGATAAGCCTGGCAATGACAGTATTATCAATAATGAGCCACCCACCACCCAGCTCAGTGCCCAGCAGATCATTTCTGTCGAGTTTGAGCGCCAAAGCGTTTTTCTTCCGGCCATTTCCCTCCCTGTCAACCAAGTCCATATTCCCTGAAAAGGTAATACACTATAAGTGTTACGTATACCCGCTGACTCTTCGTAATCGCTTATGACGCCTTTCATTACCACTCCAGTTAAAGGATATAACACAGCACATAGAATAAGATTAGACTGCAAATAACCGAGAGAACCATGTTGCGCACATAAATAGCCATGACGACGCTTATAATGCTTCCTAATAAATAGGGGTTGCCAGCTACTGAGCGCAATACTCCATGCTCTAAAAAAATAATGGGGCCGCAAATGGCTGTTAGCAAACATGGCGCTGAGTATTCGAGAGCCTCGCTCAAAATTCTTGGGATTTTTAACGGAACTCCTGGCTCAAGGAAAACATACCGATTAAAAAAAACCACTGCTGCCAAGGTCAGTAGTAACAACCAAGTCATACGTTTCTCCTATTTACTCTGGCGACCAGCACTGAAATAAACATCCCGGAGATGCCAGCAATAACAATGGCGCCCTCTACATTAAGCCAAGACAACATCATGGACATAAAGAGTGAATAAACCACTCCAAACAGTACGCTGGATTTTTTTATCATCGGGACGACAATGGTGATGAAGGTGGCTACAATTGAAAAATCCAAATGATACTCGTCTAAATTAGGCACTGACGAGGCCATCAAAATACCTAAAAAGCTGAATAAGTTCCAAGACAAGTAAAATGTTAGTCCGGCGCCTATTAAATAACCGGGCGTAAGCGGTTTTTTCTCTTTGTTTGCACTGCTAAGTGCAAACAATTCGTCGGTAAGGAGAAAGCCAATAGAGATGCGATGGCGCGCACTCATTTCAGCAACATGCTCGCGCAACGTTAGACCATATAGAAAGTGTTGTGCAGTTATAAAGAAAACCGACACAGCTACTGTAAAAAAACTTGCCCCTGACATGACTAGACTAAGACTAACTAGCTGGGCTGCGCCAGCAAAAACGATGGCGGACATGCCTATACTTTGCCCTATCGTTAAACCTGACTGCACTGCCATGGATCCCGCTAAAATACCCCATGGAAGAACAGAAAGGCACAGCGGCAGCATATTCAATACACCCGTAAAAAACCCATGCCAGTTGCTAGGATGATGCTTGCTTAATGTGTTTGATTCATCGGTGGCGAGCTGTTCCATTAATGTTCATCACAGGCTTATTGGTGGTGATGAATAATAGTGATTCGCTATCTGGGAGGTATTGCATGAAATTGCTAGGAAACAGGAGGTTTTATCAACAAGTAATGCGCTGGCATTTACTTCTGACGTGTTGCGGCGCCTTGTCCTCAGTGAGACGCCAAAGGGCGTGTCGTATTCCGGGGCGGGAAACTATGTCAGGAGACATTGGATAAAATTGCTGTTTAGTCGGTTGCGGTAGGAATGGTAGTTACCTGCCTACCCGCACAGATCCGTACGCACGAATCTACCGCATACGCTTACGGCTCCTGCCTCGGGTACGTGATGCGTAACTATCCTTGGGATGGGGATGTGCATTTCTGGGACTTGGAATATCCAGGCCTGCAAGACATCCAAAGCTGACCATTGAGGCCGATTACGCTGGCTGCGTCGTTCGAGAGCTTGTTCCCATAAACGCACCGCCAACCGAAAACCACCATGACGTATCAGATTTCCCGGCACCGCATGGCAATTGAAATACCCACGGACGACTACATGCAGGCCTATGGACATGCCCTGGGCGCGACCAGCACGGCGGACTCGCCCTGGTTCATCGTGCCGGCCGACAACAAGCACAACGCGCGACTGATCGTGTCGAAGATCGTGCTCAATGCATTGGAAGGTCTGAAGTTAAGTTACCCGGCGGTCAATGCGGCGAGGCGGCAGGAGCTGAAAACGATTCGAAAACAGCTTGAGAAGTGAGCAAGTGCACAGGATGGGGATTGGGGGGCATTTTTGGCTGGTAGCGGATCGCTTGACTGACAACCACCTAGAAAAACGCCGACCGACAGAGCACAAAGCAAGGTTAGGAGGCGTTTCACAGGCGACGGGCGACGACTACCAACTACCGTACGGAATGCCGTACTTGTCGATGTAACGCTTGGCCTTTTCACTCACTGGATAAGCGTATTGACCGCCGTTCTTACCCTGCTCCGGCCCTAACGGCTCCAATTCTGCTTGGGCGCGGGCAACTTTAACTGGGCGTCGACATAAATCCCTCACCCAAACCTGTACGACTCCACCTGGTGAAAGTCCCAAATAGACCGATGCCATAAACCGCGCAGTTTTTTCCGATGTTTCCGGCGTTTTTCAAGGTTGTTGTCGCGTCGCCGTCTAACTATGCCGCTCTTTTCTCGGTCTGCTGCTGCCGATCCGGGTTCAACATCACAGTG